>DATAIE010000488.1:0-2784 GCA_036262875.1 Verrucomicrobiales bacterium | reverse complement strand
AGGGTTTTCATGGTATGATGTTATGATGGCTTGGCAGTCCCTGTGATGCAGAGGCGAGGCCATTTCTTCTGCGCGCCAGCGGCCGGTTTAGTGCGGTGCCGCTTCCCATGCAGGAAGGCTGCCACCCGCACGATGCCGCGCTCCGTCCCGGGCAATTCGCATGGTGCCGGGTCTCAGCCGCCCCTTTTGGGACTCGGCACGCGAAAAGCACTGTTGGCTCATAACACCTCCCTAATGTATGAAACTCTATCACCTCACTCCCAGCGAAGGCATCTGGACTCTCACCCAGGAAGGCTGCCGCAAGGTCCTGGCGGAATATGAGAGTAAATCCGCCGCCCTGACAGGAAGCGCGCGGTTCATGATCGATGAGGAAAGCACGCTGAAGGTCCACCGCCCGGACGGGACGGTGGCCGAAGAGCGCAACGCCAGGCCGCGCATTATCTACCGCCGCGACAGCGAGGAAACCCTGCCGTGGGAAGAAGAGGAGATGCCGGGCATCGCCCCCTACACTTTCAAATAACAGCCCTTGTGATGAATACAAAACCCTTCCTTCAAACGGTGCTGGCCTGTGCGCTGGCATTTCCTTTGGCCCCCGCCCTGGCGGACGACGCTAAAGCGCCTCCCTCTGTCCCGCCGGTAAAGGCGGTGAAGGATGCGGCGGCGGTGGTGCGGGCCGCTTTCGTTCCCCCGAAAACAGAAGCCGCCTTTATTCAGAACGCGGTGAAGAGCGGTACCGCCGAAGTGAGGCTCGCCACCCTCGCCCTCACCAAAGCGCAGGAGGAAAAAGTGAAGACCTTCGCTCAGTTGATCGTCACGGAGCATGCTCCTGTCGTGGACGCCTTGAAGACGATGGCCGAGGGCATGGGCATTCCCGTCGAGGTTACCGATCCGGATGCCAAACAAAGGCTCGACGATCTCGACAAAAAGAGCGGCAAAGAATTCGACGAAGCCTTCCTGGAGGAGGCGTCCACGTTCCATGCCCGTGATATCGCGCTGTTCGAGGCCGGGAAAAAAGTAGCCACCTCCACGGAGGTGAGCGCCTTCATCGACAAGCATCTCCCGGTTATCCAGCGCCGCGCGGAGAAGATCAATCTCATGGCCCCCGGCGCGAACCGTTCGGATGGGGGCGGCACTCCTCCGAAGCCCGTGGAGGAGCCGCCGGGGCAGGGGAGGAAGCCGTTGCCTTGAGGACGGGGGAAAAACTTCAAAGATCAAATTTCAAACATCAAAGAAACTTCAAGCTTCAAAGTTCAGGTTACGCCGTGTGCGACCGGCATTGGAGCTCGGTATTTGGTGCTTCTTTGATGTTTGAAATTTGATCTTTGAAGTTTTCACAACCGCCGTTTCCAAATTGACTCCGCCCCCCGCCCCCCCATCATGGCGCTTTATCCGCCATGGCAGACCGCACCGTTGTTCTCGAGGCCTCCGGGCTGTCAAAGGCCTATGGCACGCTGCGGGCGGTGGACGGGATTTCGTTTGTGCTGCATCGCGGGGAATCCGCGGGGCTGCTCGGTCCTAACGGGGCGGGGAAGTCGACGGCCATCGCGATGATCATGGGGCATGTCACGCCGGATGCGGGCATCGTGAACGTCGAGGGCTCGCCGCTTACCGGTGACAGCGATGACCGGAAGCGCCGCCTCGGCCTCGTGCCGCAGGACCTCGCCATCTATGAGGACCTGACCGCGCTCGAAAACCTCCGCTACTTTGGTGCGCTCTATGGCCTGCGGGGCCGGGAACTGGATATGCGCATGGAGGCGGTGCTGGAAATTGCCGGGCTCCGGGACCGCGCCAAAGACCGCGCGGGCAGCTACAGCGGCGGCATGAAACGCCGGCTCAATCTCGCCGCCGCCCTGTTGCACGATCCGCAGATTCTCCTCCTCGATGAACCTACCGTGGGCGTGGACCCGCAGAGCCGGAACGGAATCTTTGACGCCATCGAGGCCCTGCGCGCGGAGGGAAAGACCATCCTCTATACTACACACTACATGGAGGAGGTGGAGCGCCTCTGCCACCGCGCCATGATCATGGATCACGGGCGCCTCATCGCGGATGACACCGTGGCCAATCTGAAAGCCCGCGGGCTGACCGGGAGCCGTCTGCTCATGGAAATGGATACACTTCTCCCCGAGAGCGTACGCGCGGAAATCGCCGCGATTCCCGGCGTCCAGGAAGTGTCCGTGGAAGGCCATCGCCTCACGGTGGAGACCGGTGCCTTTATGGAAACGGCGCCCGCCCTGCTGGAACTCCTGCGGGCCCGCGGCACCGGTGTGCGGCACATGGAAACGGAGTCCGCCAGCCTGGAGCACGTCTTCCTCGCCCTGACGGGACGAACCCTTCGCGATCCATGAAACTCCGCCAGCTCGCCGCCATCATCGTCAAGGACCTCCGGCTCTTTCTGAAGAACCGCGCGTCGGTGATTCTCACGGTGGTGGTGCCCGTGGTCATCGCCTCCTTTTTCGGATACGTCACCGCTCCAAAGAAATCGTCCGGCTCCGGGCGGCTGAACCTCTGGGTCGCGGATCTGGACGGGAGCGATATTTCAAAGGAAATTGTATCCAAACTCACTGAAAATCCGTCACTCCGGGTGTCCGCGCACCCGGAGGCGGAGACCCGCACGGCAGTGGCCGCGGGAGACGTTTCCGTGGCCGTGGTGCTGCCTCAGGGCTTTGGGGAAAGCGCCGGGGGATCGTTCTTCGCGCCCGGCGGGAAGCCGGTGATCACGCTGCTGGTGGATCCGTCGCGCACCATGGAGGCGGGCCTCGCGCAGGGCGCCCTCACCCAGCA
>DATAIE010000487.1:0-2972 GCA_036262875.1 Verrucomicrobiales bacterium | reverse complement strand
CTCTCCGGCAGCTTGATGGTGTTCGTCGCATGACCTTCGCGCACTTTCAGATTTGTCAGGGCGGCCTTGAGTTTTGCCTCCGCGTCCGGATTCGCCGGCAGCGCCTCCTTTTGGAATCCGGGCAGCAGGAGGTCCCACACGAGATTCAGCTCGCCCTGCATGTCTTTGGTGTCTGCGGTGATGGCCACCACCGCATCCTCCTCCGGCATGACCACACAAAACTGGCCAAACGCACCATCGCCGCGGTACGCATTGTGACGGCAGCGCCAGAATTGGAATCCGTAGCCCTGCGTCCAGTCCTTCACGGGATCGGAGCCGTTGGAGACCTGCTTCGAGGTTGCCTGCTCCACCCATGCGGCGGGCACCAGTTGCTTTCCGTTCCACTGGCCCTTTTGGAGATAAAGCTGACCAAACTTCGCAATGTCCTCCGTCTTCAAAAACAGCCCCCATCCTCCCGCCGAGATCCCCTGCGGGCTCGCACTCCACTGCGCATTCTCGATGCCCAGCGGCTCAAAGAGGCGCGGCTTCAAATAGTCCACCACGGTCTGACCCGTCACCTTTTGCACGATGGCGGAGCAGGTGTAGGTGCCGGCGGAATTGTAGAGAAAATGCGTGCCGGGCGCATGCTCCACCGGCTGCGCGAGAAACGTCTTCACCCACACCTCCTCCTTCTTGAATTTCGGCTCCATCTGGTGCCCGCAGGACATTGTCAGGCGGTCCTTCACATGCATCGCCTTCAGATTGTCGGAGGGAGCCGCGGGCGCTTCGTCCGGGAAATACTTCAGCACCGGATCTTCGATGCTCATTTTCCCCTCCGCCACCGCCAGCCCCACGGCAGTGGAGGTGAAGCTCTTGCTCAGCGAGTAGAGCACATGCGGTTTCTCCGCCGCATCCGGTCCCCACCAGCACTCGGCCACCACCTTTCCGTGCCGCACGAGCATGAAGCTGTGCATCGTATCCACCTTTTTGTCCGCCGCCTCCACAAACGCCTGCACCGCGCCCGACGATACCCCCTGCGCCTCCGGCGCACTGCGCGGCAACGGCTGCGCCGCAACAGCGGCAAACGTGGAAACAGCGAGGGAGGTGAGTGCGAGGGAAAAACGGATCATGCCACCCCTGTAAAAAATCACCGCCGTTCCGGCAAGGGACGCTGCCAACGCGAGTCCGTCTCCCGGTCCCCCCGCGCAGTCCGGACACAGGACCGCGGACATCCCTGTCCGCCCCGGCAGGCTTAGTTTCCTAACGAGTCTCCATTCGAGAAAAAAGACCTGAGGTTGACGGGGTGGACAGGATGTCCGCGGTCCATTTAGCACTTCCAGCCTGCGTCACGCTCCGCTGCGGCCTGCCGGCAGACCGGCTTTACACCCCGCATTCCAGGCCCGCTGGAGGCCGGACAGAAAGGGATGGAATCCGCAATCCACCATCTCCCGGTAAGCCGTGTCCGGAGACTGATGCTGGCAGCGGGTGCGATAGAGTCCCACCACAAGCCCGGTCCGGTCCTGGCCGTGGGTGCAGTGGACGTAGGTCTTCTCCTCCGCGTCGAGCGAGGCCACTGCGGTCGAAAGCACGCCGGGATGGGGACAGGCCAGCGTCTGCCGGTAAAAGCTCACCGGGCAGTGCACCACCTCTATACCGCGCCGTGCGGCCTCTTTGCGCTCGGCCTTCAGTCCGGAGGTATTCAATTTCACGATCCTCTTCACACCGAGCTTTTGCAGCCGGTCCAGCCCCTCAGCCGTCGGCTGGCCGCCGCGCCAGATTTTGCCGGGCACCACTTCCGCCATTCGCGGCAGGGAGGCATGGCCGCCCGTGCCGGAACAACTGCACAGGACAACCATCAAAAGGAACCCTGTAAACAGCTCTCGAAAGAATCTCATGGATAACGATTTTGTTACTCTCAATGAACCGCGGTGACCTAGGGAAACATCCGCTTCCCGGGGAGCACGGGAACCATCGTCGATACGACTGTCAACGGCAACCGGGATGCGTGAAACTTCCGCCATTGTCGTGCAACCCCGGCCGTCTTTCCTGCGAATGAGGTGTTTGAACGGCGAACTCCAAACTCTCAACCCGTGACCGGCTCTTTCCTTTTCCTGCGGCTTCTGCCTGCCGTTGCCGCACTGCTGGCTTTGCGGTCTCCGGCTTTCGGGCTGACCATGACCGAAGCGCTCGATGCTCCCGCCCTGTCGTGGCAGAGCACCCTGGGATGGAGCGCCACCTTCACCTCCCAGGCGCAGGATGGACTGCATGCGGCTCAGGCGACGGCCGTCGCAAACCAGTCCGAGCAGCGCATTGGCACGTCCGTTACCGGTCCGGGATTGTTCTCGGTTTCGTGGCGGTCCCTTGCGGGCGATGAGGACGGCTCGCTCGCTTTGGAAGTGGATGGCCGGACCGTGCTGAAAAGGAATTCGCAGCCGTTCCCGTGGGAACAGGTCTCCATCAATGTGCCTGCGGGTTTCCATTCGGTCTCGATCATCATGCGCGCCGACAATTCCGATTTTACGGCGCTCGTGGATCAAGTGGCCTACACCGGTTCCCGGCTGCCGGCCGCTCTCGCTCTCGGTGATCCTGACGGGCTTTGGGTCCAGACGACGAACTGGCAGCAGAGCGGCGGGGCCACGCATGGCGGCAGCGGGGATTTCGCCGCGTTCCAGCACCCGGGCGGTGCGGGCACCCTCCGGCTGTTGCGGCTCTTGTCAGAGCCCGCCACCGTCAAATACTGGCGTAAAATTGAGTCCGCCACACCGGGCCTCTACACCGATACCTCGGGCCGTCCCTTCACCGCGGCATGGACGCAATTCACTGTCATCGATGGAGGGCGGCTGGATCAGCCCGGGCTTGTCGAACTCTCCGTCCTGGCAAGTGCGCAGGCCGCGCCGGGCCTCGTGTCTCTGGACGATCTGGAGATCAAGCCGCTCACTCCCCAGGAGGCCGTAGACCTTCCGCAGACGTTCACGGTTTTCTCCGTTTCCTCC
>DATAIE010000486.1:0-11367 GCA_036262875.1 Verrucomicrobiales bacterium | reverse complement strand
GAGCCCCTCTGCCCAGGGCCGCCCAAGCCTCCCGAGTCACCCCTCCCTGGCACCGTCGATGGAGTTCTTCCCCGCTGATCCCAAACACGCGCACAATATCCTCCTCCGATGCGGACATACCGAGGACGTAGTTGCGCAGGGAGACGCTGTACACCTCCATGCATTCGAAGCAGGGTCCTCCATTCATAGCCCCGAACACAATGCAGGTTCCGGGCCGCCGCGGAGTCACGCCGCGACCTTCCAACGCAACCTTAACGGCCGCGCCAAAAATATTTACCAATGGCGATTCATGTGCAAGATGGACCCCGTCGCTGGCCGCCCTCATGTCCGGAGGCGACTCACCATCTTATGAAAAAAACCATCCTTCTCCTCGCCGCTGCCGTACTTCCTCTCATCATGAATTCGTGCTCCTTTATCGGGGAGGGAGACCCGTTCTATGCCGACGGCCACCGCCGCACGACTTATTACGGCCGCCACCATAACTACACTTCCGTTTCCCTGGGATCTCAGCCCGCCCAGTACACCTATCCGAATTCCGGACGGTCCGGGATGAGGTAAGCTTGCCGGGTTTGGTTCAATCCCAACCCTCCGAATCCATTCACCGTCCGGCATGCGGAAGCCCTGTGCGACCGCGTGACCGGGCGTTTTTTTGTCCCGTTGGAGAAATAGAATTCAGGAATGGTGCCGTCACCGCCGTTTAGAGCGTCTCCCAGCGGGACCGGTTTGGAAGATGACAGGGCGCAGTGAAAGGTGAAGGGGCCGGAGCAACCATAGGAAGCGCCGGGCCGCATCACCCCTCCTTCGCTTCCTTTGGCACTCCCGCCGCGGGAATATCGAGGCCAAACGCCCAGTGGATTGCATTGCGGAGCAGTTGCTGAAACTCCGGACGGGCGAAATCAGCAGGCGCGCCGAGTGAGGTGTAGAAGACCCGGCCACTGCCTGGGGAATGATGGGTCCACGCCACCGGCTCGACATTGGGCGCGCCCTCCGCGCGTCCGGTTAGCAGCACCGGCGCTCCCCCGCGCAACGGCGAGTTCCGGTAGAGCGACCCGCCCGTGGGAAACTCATCGAGCGGCACTCCGGAAAGGATGGGATGAGCCACTCCGGTCGCAACCCTGGCAAATGTCTTCAATTCGTTGCCAAGGTGATTTCCGTAGTTTCCGCCGAGCACGTCCTTGTCCCAATCGATCCATGCGGAGCAGCCTGCCGCCACCTTCGCGTTCGGTTGCGGGGCAAAGGCGTGGCTGGCGGTGCGGATTCCCACCACACTCCCGCCCCGGGCCACAAAGGCCCGCACCGCTTCCATTTGATCCGCGGGAGGCACGCGGCGGCGGGCGCTCACCAAAAGCACGTCTGAGTTTCTCAGCGCACCCGTATTGTAGAAGGAGGCGGGAGCATTCTTCGCAGCGAGAATATAGCTGAGGCGAAAATCCTTTCCTGCCTGCTGTTCAAGAAAGGCGGGCAGCGTCTCCCAGGTTTTGTATTCGTCCTCGCCGATCAGCACCGCCAGTTGCTTGCGTGCATCGCAGGAAAAAGAGTGCGGCACTCCGCCAAAGACTTCACTGCTCAGGGCCGTGGGACAGATGCGCTGCTCAATATGGGCAATCATCAACTCCGTCCCGCGGTAGTGGCTGACAAAGGGCGGCTTCGCGGGATTGTACATTGTATCCGTGAGGTCGCGCAGGAGGATGACGTTTCGCCCGTTGTTTGACAATTGCCGGAGGCCAAAGGGACGCCCGCAGACGCACATGTTGGCATGCACGCCGGCAAGGAACACCTGCGTAATGCCGCGCGCCTCCAGCGTGTTCCAGATCTCCACTCCCTTGTCGGAAATAATGTCCCGCTCTCCATCGATCGATACCGCCGGGTGCTCGCCGCGCCACGGACTGCCCGGATTGCGCCCCTGACGCTTCAGTTCCTCCTTCCAGGCCGCCGCCTCTTCCGGCGCGTCGTCCGAGCCGCCGTCACTGGCATCGATGGGATACCCTGCCTTCTGTTCACTCTCGTTCTTCCAGTGCAGCCATTCAGAGATTTTCGGGGGCAGATTCGCCGCCGCCGGGGCCTCCTGCGCGCGCTTTCTCGCAGGGTGGCCTTCATAGGTCTTCATACAATCCGACGGCGCATGAATGATGAGCACGCCTTTTTCCCGGGCCGTTTTCACCACCTCCGCCATGCGCGGAGCCATCTCGTTGACCCGCTTCACCGCATTGGCGCAGTGATGGGAATCCCAAAAATCACAAACGATGAGCGCGGCTTTCTTCGGCTCCCACGGCTGCCCCGTGATGCGCACCTCCGTCCCGTTCTCCCCCGCGATCCGGACCCTTGCGGGAACGGTCAGCGACTCCGCCGCAGTCAGCGGGCAGAGTGCGGAAAGCAGTAACAGGATTGAGGCGAGGATCTTCATGTCCCGGCGTTAAGGCCCGCAGCTTCTCCGCGCCACGCGAATCTGCGTGCGCACTGGCGTAAGGCGGTTTTCCCGGCGGGGAATCAGGCGCTTGCCAGACGGTCCGCAGCCTGATTTGATGCCGTCTCTCCCCATGACGAAAAAGGGCATCATCCTCGCCGGCGGCAATGGCACCCGGCTTGACCCGTTGACGCGCGTCGCGTGCAAACAACTGCTGCCTGTCTATAATAAACCGATGGTCTACTACCCGCTGAGCACCCTCATGCTCGGCGGTCTCCGCGAGATTCTCATCATCTCAACGCCCAGGGATCTGCCGGCGTTCCGGAGCCTGCTGGGAGACGGCTCACGGCTCGGTATCCGGCTCGAATATGCAGAGCAGCCCGCACCGGAGGGCATCGCTCAGGCCTTCCTCATCGCCGCGGACTTTTTGGACGGGGACGGAGCCGCCCTCATCCTGGGGGACAATCTCTTTTACGGAACACTCGACGTATTTCGCACGACCCTGTCCCTCCCGGGAGGAGCCTGCATTTTTGGCTGTCATGTGAGCAATCCCGAGCGCTTTGGCGTGGTGGAATTCGACGCTGGAGGGCGCATCCTCAGTCTCGAGGAAAAACCGGTCCGCCCGCGCAGCAGCTATGCAGTGCCCGGCCTGTATGTCTACGACCACACCGCCGTGGAACGGGTGCGTGCCCAGAAGCCCTCCCCGCGGGGGGAACTGGAAATTACGGACCTCAACCTGTCCTACCTGCGCGACAGCCGGCTTGAGTTGCGTCTGCTGGGCCGCGGCTTCGGATGGCTGGACACCGGCACGCCGGACAGTCTCCTCGAAGCGTCCAATTTTATCGCCAATATCGAGCACCGCCAGAACCTGAAAGTGGCCTGCCTGGAGGAGATCGCATGGAACCGCGGATTTATCGACCGGCCCGCCTTTGAGAAACTTATCGCCGAATCCCGCAATCCGGAGTATCGTGCCTATCTCGAAAGTGTGGCTTCCACTGCCCCTCCTCCCCACAAGTAGTTTTCCCCGCCTCCATGCGCGCCCTCCCATTTCTTGCTCTGATCGCTTTGATCGCCCTCCCGGCGTGCAAAACCACCCGCACCGTTCTCGCCGGCCCGCAGAATCCGGACATGCATGTTAACGACTACGATGCCGTGAAGGAATCCGTTTCGCGCCAGGCCGGAGAAAAGGCCGCCTCGATGGGGATGGTGGGCTCACAGTTTGGCGGCGGCGAGGGCTGGGGCAGCCGCTTTGGAAATGCCGATCCCTACGGCTACAATCGCACGGACAAGAAAGGAAACGTAACTCTCGGCCTTAATGCCCTCGGAGAAAAATACTTCGGCGGCAATACGAAGACGAAAGACCTGAAGAACTTCAGTCAAACCAAGGACTTTCTCACAAAACGCTACTCCAATACACGCGAACTCAACCAGAAGGAATCGTTCACCCAGCGGATGTCCTCGTGGCTCGGCGGGAAAAAGGCCAGCGCCGACCGTATTGCGAACGAGACCGGGCAAACTTACCGCGATGGAGCGCGTGTATTAACTAACAAATCAAACTATAACGAAGGCCGCACCGTTCCGGAACGCACCGCGACGGAAGGAAACCGCACTGCGCGCACGAAGGATTTTTACCCGGCGAAGAAGGCCGTCGATGAGGGCCGGGACGCTCCCCGCATGGTGGGCAACGCGGACAAAGAGACGGCGGGGGCGGTCACGCAGATGGTCAACAGCCACTCGCGCGACAAGCGGGCGACGGTGGACGAAATCCGGCAGTTGCTGGGCAAGAGCGGCCAGTAAGACTGCGTCCCGGGAGTCGATGGTCACCGTTGTCTGTCCCTTTTGCTTTCAGGAGTTCAGCGTCACGCCGCCCGCGCAGAGCGAGCTTCCGGCAGAGTGGGACTACGACTGCGAAATCTGCTGCCGGCCCATGGTCATTTCATTCGAAGACGACGGCGGCGGAGAAGTTTACGCTGAAGCCAGAAGCCTCGCGGACTGACCCGGCCTCTACGAAGCCCGGCGCTGATCCTCTCCCCAATACACATTGGTGATATAGGAAAATCGCAGCGCCCCGTTCTCCGCGTAGCGCGCAAAAAGCTCCTCCATGCACTGCATCACCGCATCGTGGGCGGGGCCGCTTTTGGGACAATAGGATGACGAAAGCAGTCTCCCCTTCAGCCCCGCCAGGTCGAACGTTTGATGATAGGCAAGGTCCGCGCGGCGAAGTGGAAGAGGCTCGAAAAACGCGGCAATCTCATCGTCCGTGAGGTGCTTGTGGCTCACCCACGTATAGTCCGGCAACAGCCGGCGCAGCACCTGCTCGTATTCCTGCTGAAAGGGGTCCGTTTCATCGCGGTTGTTCCAGCAGAGCACGGTGGCGCCTCCGGGCTTCAGAATACGTGCGAATTCCCGCTTCGCCGCCGGGCGGTCGAACCAGTGAAACGCCTGCGCCGCGAAGACCATCTCCACCGAGCCGTCGCCGAGTCCGGTCCCTTCTGCCGTGCCGTCCACGCTCACAAATCCAGGCTCCTCTCCCAGCCATTGCCCCGCCGCCGCCCGCATTTCGGTGTTCGGCTCCACAGCCATTACTCTGTATCCATGATCCAGGAACATCCGGCAGGAGATTCCCGTGCCGGACCCGATATCCGCCACCGTCCCGGCATCCGGCAGCACGCCCTCACTTCTAAGGAGAGGGACCACCCCCGCAGGGTAGTGGGGACGCCACCGCACATAATCAGCGACCCGGTCGGAAAAGCGTTCAGTCGAAGGAAGAGAACCGGCCATGGACGAGCATCCGGCAACAGAGGAGGCTCTGCAAGAGAAGCTCCCGTTCCTCTCACAACAGGCCCCGGCGCTTGAAGTCGAACTTATTGATCCGGTAGGACTTCTGAATCATCTCAATCGTGAACTTGAGCAGACAGATTTCCCATGTGTCATCCACCCCCTGAATGACGGCGGCGAGAGGGTTGCCCGCATCCCTGGTTTCGGTGACGACACGGTCCCTCACGTTCTCGATCGAATCGTGCACGAGACTCTCCGTAACGTCGCTCTTCCGGAAGGTGAATCCATATTGAAGAAGAGCCGCGCTTTGCACACGGCCCTTGAACCACATGGCGAACGCGGCGGCCTGTTCACCGAACCCCTCAAATTCCAAATCCGACGACGGCTCCGGCTTCACGATCAGCGGCCTTTCGGCAGTGATGCGGCCCGAGCGAATCCTCACCTGCCCGATTTGATCCATCAATTCAGAGAGCAGCAGAAACTCAAAACTCGTCGACCCGAAAGTATCGATCCTGCGGTCGGGTTCATAGAGGACCTCTGTTGTTTCGAGGGCATAATGAATGTCGTCTTCTGAATACATGAAAGTCAGAGCGGACACCGGTTTCGCACCCGCGCCCGCCTCATCTTAGTCCATCTCCGGCCAAACGCCGCAGGAAAGGGAGATTATTTTCCGGGTTGTCAGGCTCAGCCGCTGCTTCCGAATCCAGCGTGGAGCCCTTCCAGGAGACTCCCATCGCGACGGTTGCACCATCGTGCGGGCCGGTGCAGTGCGGAGGAAACGGGTGTCTCTTGCCCGGATATCCCAATTCCCGTTCTCCATGGCCTTCGAGCATGCATTCCAGCAGACGTTTATCTACCTCGCGGCAGCCGTGGTGGCAGTGCTGGTGGGAAAACGGCTCGGGCTCGGAGCGGTGCTGGGTTATCTCATCGCGGGGGCGGCGATCGGACCATGGGGATTCCGCTGGATAGGAACCGAGGGGGAGGAGGTAACGCATTTCGCGGAGTTCGGAGTGGTGGTGATGCTTTTCCTGATTGGACTGGAACTGCGCCCGGCGCTGCTCTGGAAAATGCGCCGGGTCGTGCTGGGGCTCGGATCGGCGCAGGTGATTCTCAGTGCCCTGGTCATCGGTGGAGCGGCGATGCTGCTCGGACTCGATTGGCAACCGGCCCTCTCCGCCGGGCTGATCCTGGCAATGTCCAGCACCGCCATCGTTCTGCAGACACTCACCGAGAAAGGTCTGCTCCGCACCGCCGCCGGGCAAAAGGTTTTCGCCGTGCTGCTGTTTCAGGATATGGCGGTCATTCCCATCATTGCCCTCCTGCCGCTGCTCGGAGCGGGTGGCAGCGCCGGAGGATCGCACGGGGACGCGAGTGCATGGATGGACCACATGCCAGGGTGGCTGCAGGCACTGATCACGGTGGGAGCCGTGGTGCTCATCGTCCTGATCGCGCACATAGGCATGCGGCAGGTCTTTCATTCCATCGCCCGCACCCGCCAGCGGGAGGCGTTTACCGGCGCGGCCCTGCTGCTTATCATCGGGGTGGCGCTGCTGATGACAAAGGTGGGACTGTCGCCTGCGCTTGGCACTTTCGTGGCGGGGGTGGTGCTGGCGAACAGCGAATACCGCCACGAACTCGAAAGCGATCTCGATCCCTTCAAAGGCCTGCTCCTGGGGCTGTTCTTCCTGGGCGTCGGAGCGGCCATCGATTTCGGATTCATCGCCTCTCATCCGGTCCTGGTCGTGGGGGGAGCCCTGGCGCTGATGGTGCTCAAAGGCGCCATGCTGTTCCTCGTGTCGGTGCTCCGGGGCACGGACCGTCCCTCGGCACTCCTCTTCTCCGCTTCGCTGGCCGCGGGAGGGGAGTTTGCATTCGTGCTCATTTCGCTGGCTTCCTCCTCCGGGGTTTTTAATGCCGAAACGGCCAGAGCCACCGTCGCCATCGTGGCGCTTTCGATGGCGGCCACGCCCCTGTTGATCCTTGCCGCCCAGCGGGCGGGCAACCGGCACCACGCCAGCCGGAAGCCGGAACGGGAATCGGACGTCACCGACGAGGGAAATCCGGTCATCATCTGCGGCTTCGGACGGTTCGGTCATGCGGTGGGGCGGCTGGTGAGAAATCTCGGCTTCGGCTGCACCGTGCTGGACCGGGACAGTGATCAGGTGGAACTGCTGCGACGCATCGGCATCCCGGTCTTTTACGGCGACGCCAGCCGTCCCGACCTGCTGGATGCCGCGGGAGCCGCCCGCGCGAAGGTGCTGGTGATCGCCCTGCGGGACGAAGCCACCACCCTGCTCATTGCCGGACACGCGCGGCGCCACCACCCGCATCTCAAGATCTTCCTCCGGGCTCACAGCCGGCTGGAGGCTTACGCTTACTTTGATGCCGGGGAGGAGCGGATTTACCGGGAAACCCTCGATTCTTCGCTCCGGATGGGAATCGATGTTCTCTCGCTGCTGGGGATGCCGTTGCGCGCCGCCCAGCGGGCCGCGAGACTTTACCGGGACTCTGATGAAAATATGGTCCGGGAAATGGCCCGTGCCCGTCACGATGCGGCGGATTACACCAGCGTGGCCCGGGAAGCGGTGAGAACGCTCGATGAAATCATGCGCCGGGACCTCGCTGCCGGCGGAGAGCCCGCCGCAGTTGCGGACGCCGGACCGGATTTGCCCGCGTAAATCGGCCCGCCGGCGGCGCTTTTCCCGGTGAAACCGGTTTCTTTGAAAATCCGGCAGACGTTTTGCTTTTCAGGAAAGTCCCCGTAGTGTCTCCGGCCTTTGGAAGGGCCCTCCTCCGCACCAGCATGTTACCGTTTCCAGAAGAGAATCTCGAAAAAATCGCCGAACCGCCGCCTTCCGCGGTGGAGCATGCCGTGACATGGTGGTGGTGGGCGGGAGCCATCGTGCTCGGGCTCATCCTCCTGGGAGTGCTCGTTTGGGGCGTTTCGATCCTTGTGCGGCGGGCGTCCGTTCCCCCCATCCCTCCCCGCCCCGAAAAACTGGCCCTCCGCGAGATCAAGCAGCTCAAAAAGAACGCCGGGACCCTTTCCGCCCCCGAATTCGGGGCAGCGCTGTCCGGGATCGTACGGTCTTTTCTGCATCGCCGCGCAGGGGTGCTCGCCCGTTTTGCAACCTCCCAGGAAATCCTCGGCACGTCCCGCACCGCCGGTCAGGCGCCCCCTGCCCCTCTGGCAGCCCCCTTTGCAACCGTTCTCGAAAGCTGTGACGCCCTCAAATTTGGTCCCGAAACTGCGGCCGTCCGCGAGGACCTGATCGCCAAAACGGAAGCGGCTCTGAATGAAGTGCAGGACACCCTGAAACACCACCTCGTCCCCGCCATCGAGGCACCTCCGGTGTCCGCTCCCCCGACCCACGCGACGGTTTCCTGATCCGCTGCGGCCCGTCTTTCCCCATGAATTCCCTCCTCCCGAACCACTACCAGTTTGAGCAGCCGAACTGGTTCTGGGTTTTGTTGATCATCCCCCTCCTCGCCCTGTTGAGAGCAGCGGCGGGCAAGCAGTCGGTCCTCCAGTTCGGTTCACTGCATCTGCTGGGCACTCTGGGACGGAAGACGACTTCGGCCGTGGGCAGGATCGGAGCTTATCTTGTTTTTGCCACGCTCATCCTCGGAGTGGGGGCCATGGCGGGACTGCAAAAGATCACCACGGAGGAGAAAACCGAGGAGAGCGGCGTGGAGATTTTCTTCGCGCTGGACCTCTCTCTTTCCATGTCCATCGAGGACATGTTCTATGAAAGCGAGGGGGGACAGCGCCAGATGGTGAACCGCCTCACCGTGGCGAAAAACGTCACCAAGAGCTTCATCCGGAACCGGGAGAGTGACCGCATCGGGTTCGTCGTTTTCGCAGGCCGTCCGTATCTTGCCTCGCCGTTGACGCTGGACCGCAACATGCTGGAGGAGACCCTGAAGAACATCAATTTTGAACGGCTGAAAAAACAGGAGACGATGGGGACCGCCATCGGCAGTGCTATCGCCACCGCCTCCATTCGATTGAAGAACCCGGAGTCGAAAAGCAAGATCATCATCCTCGTCACGGACGGAGCCAATAACTCCGGCAGGCTCACTCCCACCGAAGCGGCGAAAGAGGCCGCCGTGCTGGGAATCAAAATCTACACCGTCGCCATCGGCACCTATGGCCATCACGTCGTGCCGGAACTGCAAAACATGAGGTCCGGCTATGGCGGCGATGATGTGCGCCAGGAGTTCGACGAAGAAACGCTCAAGGAAGTGGCGAGAATCACCAACGGACGGTTTTATCCGGCCCGCGACGCCGCCACCATGTCCAATATTTTTGCCGAGATCGACCGGCTGGAAAAAACGAAGCTCAACGTGCGGAAACGCACCCTGGTGGAGGAACTCTATCACTGGCCGCTCTGGGGTGCCATCGCATCCGGTATGCTGGCCCTGCTGCTCCATCAAACCCTGCTGAGACGGTATCCCTGACATGAGGCTCACCTTCGAAAACCCTCAGGCCTTCTGGCTCCTGACCCTGCTGCCGGTCTTCATCGTGCTGAAGGTGCTCGCGGACACCCGCGCCCGTCACGCCGTGACGCGGCTGGCCTCGCCGCGCCTGCTGGACGGCTTGCTGGTCAGCAAAGGCACGGGCCGGGCATGGGTAATTTTTTCTCTGGAGCTGTTCGCGCTCGCCATGTTTGCCGCCGCCATGGCGCGACCGCAGTACGGCTCTGTGAAGGAGGAGGTAAAAAGCAGCGGACGCAGTCTCATCATCGCCATCGATGCTTCGAAGAGCATGCTCGCCCAGGACGTCAAACCGAGCCGCCTGGAGCGCGCCCAGTTCGCCGCCGAGGACCTCGTTCGTCAGCTCAGCAAGGATCGTATCGGACTGATGCAGTTTGCCGGGACGGCGAACATGCTCGCCCCTTTTACCAACGACACGGACGCCGTGCAGGAAATCATTCAGTCCATCGACCCTGAGGGCGTGGCGCTCGGAGGATCGAACCTCGCCAATGCCATCGACTATGCCATCGATGTCTTCCATCACGCCGATCTCTCCGGCCAGCAGGCGATGGTGATTTTCAGCGATGGAGAGGAACTCCAGGGAGAGGCGCTCGCCGCCGCCCGCCGGGCGCGCGATGCGCAGATCGCCATCATCAGTGTCGCCGTGGGTACTGCCGCCGGTGAACTCATCCCGGATTCCGGAACCCCCGGAGGGTTTCTCAAGGACCGCAACAACAAACCGGTCATGACCAGACTGCACAAAGAAGTGCTGCAGCAAATTGCCGAAATCACCGGCGGGTTGTATCTTGCGCTCGACGGACAGAGCGTCAGCAATTCCCGCATCGAGACCATTCTCCGAAAACTCCAACGCTCCGATATGAAAAGCAAAACCATCGAAACAAACGTGGACCGCTTTCGCTGGCCTTTGGCAGCCGGTCTGCTGAGTCTCGTTGCCGCCTTCCTCACCGGCATCGTGCGCCGGCACCAGTCGGCCATCCGGGGAACGGCGCTGGCCGCCGCCGCTGCGGCACTGTTCTTCATGAGTCCGGTGCCCGCGCAGGGAGCAGAGGATGACGGTGACACGGCGGAGGAAACGACTGCGAAAAAGAAGGAGGAGGAAAAAACGGTAGACGGTGACCCGTGGTTTTTCTACGCGCAGGGCGACTGGAAAAACGCCGTCGCCAATTTCGCCGTGGCTGCTGCCGGCGCTCACTCCGATCCGGAAATCGACCGGGTGCAGATGGGCCTCGGAGCGGCTGCCTTCAAGGCGGCCACCAGCGATCCGAAGAAGTTTGACAGCGGAATGATCGAACAGGCGATCGAAGCGTTTGGCACGGCGCTGGCCTCGAACAATCCTCAAATCCTGGAAGCAGCCCACTACAATCTTGCCAATTCCATCTACGAACGCGCCAAAGCAGCCGACGTGGAGCGGGAGGCTTCCTTCCAAAAAGCAAAAAGCAAAAAGGCGAAGAAAAAATACGCCCTCTCGTTGAAATACATAGACCACGTGGTCCGGCAGTTGGAGAACTCCCTCGAACATTACCAGGAGAGCCTCGCTTTCAACGGAGCGAATAAGGACGCGGCGAAAAAGAACATGAAAAAGGTCGGGGATCTCGTGGAGACGTTGAGGAAAATACGTCAGGAAAAAGCCCAGCAGGCTCAGGGTAAAGGCGAAGAGGGAGAAGGTGAGGGCGAGGAAGGCGAAGGAG
>DATAIE010000485.1:0-2494 GCA_036262875.1 Verrucomicrobiales bacterium | reverse complement strand
ATCAAACAGTCGAGGTCGCCGTCGTTGTCGTAGTCACAAAATGAAGCCATGAGACTGGCGTCCTGGATCGCGAGCCCATATTCCTTCGCCCGTTCGGTAAATTTCATTTTCCCCGGCGTGGACTCGTTGATGAACAATTCGTTCGGAGCGTCGTAGCGGCAAAGATAGATATCGAGATCGCCGTCCGCATCCACATCTACAAGGGTCGCGCCCGCGCTCCAGTTTGCATCGCTGGCCACGCCCGCGGCTGCCGTGACGTCCTCAAACTTCAGCGTGCCGAACTGACGGTAGAGCCGGTTGGGACGCGGGCCGCTGGTAAGATAAAGGTCCGCCTTTCCATCGCCGTCCAGATCACCGATCGCCACACCTCCGCACGCAAACCCGCCGATGTAGAGGCGCTTCATCGGGTGGGAGGTATCGATGGGATTCACGAAGTCCACGCCACAGACGGAAGGGTCCAGTTTATGAAACAGCGTGGCCGCTCCAGCCCCGCCGGATGCGTGTGCGAGTGGTCGTGCAGAAGGAGGCGCAGCCTCAAGCGACAAGGTCAAACTGCAGCACAGAAGGGAGACTCGTTTCGCAAATCGGAAAGTCATGGCATCGAACGGAACTGCCAGACTGCCGTGAATCCCCCGGCGGGAAAAGTACTTTTCGCAGGCCTATTTCCGTCCCCACGCGCCAAGGTGTTTTGTTTTGGCTTCGTGCTCCAACTGCCGGAGCCGGGCCTCCTCATCCCGCCTGGACAATCCCCCCGGCCGCGAAACTCCTTCCGTATAAATACGCGCGAGGCCGCGGCTGACCAGCGCTTCAGCAAGGTCCTTTCCTCCGACCGTGACGAAAGCAAAGCGGCGCTCTGATTTGAAAACCGGCTGCCAGCGTGTGTCGACGCTCACCGGCCCCTTGCGCAAAAGGGCGAGCGTAAAATCGCGCGCCTCCTCTCCGGTCGCGACAGTGCCCGCTTCGCTCAATCCGAAATCCCTCGCCTGTTCAGCGACACGCTCTGCATTCAATGAAGACCGGTACTTCTCCGGACAATCGACAAAGTAGAGGCGGAACAGCGTTTCTCCATCGCTGTGCCGCAAAAGAAAACTGTCCCCGTCGTTATTCCGGTGCTCGACGAGCGTGCAGCCCTCAAGATGCTGCCACCCTCCGGCATCCGCCCGGGAACTGCTGCCCGGTCTGGCAGGCTCCCGCCGGTCCGGTTTCGATACCGGCGGCACCGCCTGCCCGGATTGCCCGGGCCAGTTCATTTTGACGACCGCTGCCGAGATGAGGCCGAGGACAAGCACCACGCTCTGCCACATTTTTCGGTTCAGGGGAAATCGTTGCATGATGCGCTGGATGTCACTAAAATGTGACGCTGGAAACGGGAAAATCTGTGGCGGCAAGCCGCTGCCTCTGATGTATAATCCCCCCACCTTTCCTGCTATGGCCCGTCCTCTCAACTCCCCCAAAGACGCCGACTGGTACGCCTGCCCGTCCTGCGGCGCGGAAGTGCGTGTCGGCTCCCGCGGCTGCCCGCAATGCTCCGGGAAACCCGCCCGTTGGGAACAGGAGGACTATCTCGACGGAGTGGATGCACCGGAGGATCCGTCAGAGTTTGACTACAATGACTTTGTGAAGCGTGAGTTTGGCGGCGGGAAAGCGTCCCGGCTCAAGCCTCATCAAATCAAATGGAAATGGTGGATCACTGCAGTGCTGCTGCTGGCCGCATCTCTCTGGACCTTCCTCAAATACACGCACTTCCTGTTTTGAGGACGGGTAGAGCAGTTGCCAAAACAAATTTCCGGAAAGCAGGCATGTTTCAGTGATCTCCCGCTGGCACGGCCTCACGGCGATTCGGAGCCCTGAAAGGGCATGGCAACAAAGCCCGGGGCAAGCCAGCGCACCGGCACAGCCCCGGGTAGAGTCCGGAGGAAACGCAAGCCCTGAACAGGGCGCGACAACTTTCCCGGAACCTCTCCGGCTTTCGGCCGTCCATTCCGGAAGTCCAGGATGACGGCGAAAGGGTGTCCCGCCCCTGACAGGGCTCATCTCTTTGCGGAAAGGTCCCCAGGGCTTTGTTCTTTCGCGCTTTCAGCGCTCTCAGAGAGAAAGGATGCAGGAGGCTCGTTAGGAATGGATGCAGCGCTTCACATAAAGACCCTTCCCGGAAATTTCTTTCGGCAAACGCCCTGTCACTTCCCGCGCAGCTTCTCCACGGCACCGTCGACGCCTGACGGAGGCTGTTCATTCGCGAACTCATCGTTGTCCTGGACCTCTTTTTTCAGGCGCAGCAGATCCGCTTTGAGCGTGGCCACGGTGCCCGCCTGAGCGGGATCGTTGTAGAGGTTCTTCATTTCGTGCGGATCGGTCGCGAGATCGTAGAGTTCCCACTGATCCTTCTTCCAGTAGTGGATGAGCTTCTGCGTATCGGTCCTGACACCCGTGTGCGCGCGTGTGTTGTGATCGCCGGGATCGTGATAGTAACGGTAGTAGAAGCTGTGCCGCCAAT
>DATAIE010000484.1:0-2901 GCA_036262875.1 Verrucomicrobiales bacterium | reverse complement strand
CGAAAAGCGACTCGGCAGGGGGCCCGCCAAAACGAGAGCTTTATTAATCCCCAAGGAGGTTTATAATTACTGGAATACTGTTTTTCATGAGTACCAACCCTTCCAATCTCAGCCGCCGGCGTTTCCTGGGGCAGGCGAATTGTGCCCTCGTGAGTGCCATTCCGGTGCTGAATACCCTCCTGAATCTCCGGCTGGCCGGAACGGTGGCCGCCCAGAGCGAAGGCACAGGTTACCGGGCGCTGGTTTGCCTCTTCTCCACGGGAGGGAACGATACCTTCAACGTGCTTTCCCCCTACAGCGGCCCGTCTTCAACGGCGGCGAATTCTTTCACGGAATACACCGCAGCCCGGTCCGATCTTGCGCTGACTCACGCGCAGCAAATCGAGATCAGTCCTGACAATACTCCGGGCCGGACCTTCGGGGTGCATCACGCGATGCCAAAGCTCGCAGCTCTTTTCGCGCAACAGAAAGCCGCATTCGTAGCCAACGTGGGAACCCTGGTCGAACCGGTGTTCAACCGCACGCAAGTCGCACAATCCGCGAAACGATTGCCGCTGGGCCTTTATTCCCACTCCGACCAGATCGAGCAGTGGCAGACCAGTGTGCCGCACAGCCGCAGTGGTGTGGGCTGGGCCGGGCGCATGATGGATTTGATCAAGGGCGTCAATACCGAGCAGCGGGTCTCGATGAATATCAGCCTCGATGGCAGCAATGTCTGGCAGACAGGCGTGACCGGGGCGGAATATGCCGTCTCCTCCGGCAACGACCAGGAGCCGAACGGCGGGGCGGTGGGCCTCAGCGGATACAAGGCCGGATACGATACCAGTCCCTTCGTCAATGCCTCCAGCACGGCGGTGGACGGTCAGTTGACGCTGACTTACAAGAACCTGCTTCAACAGACGTTTTTGAAGAAGCGGAAAGAGGCTCAGGAGGCCTACGCCATTTATTCAGCCGCCACGGGCGGCACACTTCCCGGTAATGTCGTGTGGCCCAATACCATTCTCGGCCGTCAGTTGAAGCAGGTGGCGAAAACGATCATGGGACGCGGTGGCATTGGCGTGAGCCGGCAGACGTTTTTCGTCAACTGGGGCGGATGGGATCATCACAGTGACACGCTGTCCAATCAGGAGGCCATGCTCCCGCAGGTGGATGCGGCTGTTGATGCCTTCTATCAGCAGTTGGTGGCCATGGGACTGGAAAATGATGTCACCCTTTTCAGCGCGTCGGATTTCGGACGCACGCTCACCAGCAACGGACGCGGGTCCGATCATGCCTGGGGCGGCAATGCGTTTGTCCTGGGAGGCAGTGTGAAAGGCAAAAAGATCTACGGCCAGTATCCCGGCCTCGCGGTGAATCCGGAAAGCGGTGCGGAAACGAACCCGCTCGATACCGGTCGCGGCCGCCTCATTCCCACGACGAGCTGCGACAGCTATTTTGCGGAGATGGCCCTGTGGCTCGGCGTGTCCCGCGGCAGTCTGCCGCTGGTGTTGCCTAACATTGGCAATTTCATCAGCACCTCCGGCACGACCCCACCGCTGGGTTTTCTGTTATAGCCTTTCGGGCAGGTCCGGTTATTCCTCAATCGTCACCGCATCCCCGATGCGGAGTTTGGAATAGAGATTCTGCACGTCCGCCTGCGGCATGCGAATACAGCCATGGGAGGCGGGATACCCTGGACAGTTCCCCGCGTGCATGCCGATTTCCATGCAGCTCAGACGCATGAAGAAAGGCATCGATACCTTGTAGATGGTCGATACCCAGTCCTTCTGTTTGTCCGTAATCACGAATCTCCCCGTTGGCGTGGAAAAGCCTTTCCGGCCCGTCGAGACGCGGCAGGTGCGAATCGCTTCGTCGTCTTTGTAAAGCGTAGCGCGCTGTTTTGAGAGGGAAATGATCACCCGGTATTCCGGTTCATCCGGTCCAGGATTGCGGCCCAGGAGAATTTGAGCTGCGGGAATTTGTCCGGCGTCACAGGCAAAGACGACGGGATACCGCTGCCAGTTCTTGGTTTGCAGTCCGCGGCGCGCTCCTTTTTCGAGCAGCACCTTGAGCATGCTGATGTCTCCCCGGGAGGCTGTGAGCATCAGCGGCGTCAATCCTGCATCGCGCTGCAGCCACTTCTTGAATCGCTCATCATCCACGCGCTCGAGAAATGCCGGTTTTACCGGGCTCAAAAACGGCTGATTCGGATCTGCGCCTCCTTCGAGGAGCAGTTTGACCAGCGGTTCGTTTTTCATCATCGCTGCCAGGTGCAGCGCCGGCTGGCCTTCTTTACCCGGTTTTTTGGGATCGGCACCTTTCTCGAGAAGCAGTTTCACCATCTCCATTTTTCCGTCCAGAGTCGCCCGGACGAGGAGCGGGTTTCCATTCGCATCCGTACGGTCCGGTGTCAGCCCGTACTGAAACAGGGATCCCATCAGTGAAGTGTCTCCCTTTTCCATGGCCGGCTCGACGAAGTCGTCCGGATATCCTCCGTGCTGAAACATGAGCCGGGCGAGATCGGCCTCCCCGGATTTCAGCGCTGCTCCCAGCGACGTGACTCCACTGGCGTCGGGAAGGTTGGGATCGGCTCCGGCGTTGAGCAGAGCGGTCGCCATGGCGGCATTCTTATGATGAACCGCCGACGGAAGCGCCTCCGGACAGCGGGAGGCATCGGCACCGTAACTGATCAGCAGATCGACGATTTCCTTTTCGTTCCGTGAGGCGGCAATCGAAAGGGGGCCGGAAGAATCGTTAGGGTCAGCCCCGGCGGCGAGGGCATCGGCCACCGCATCCTTCTGACCGGCCCGGCAGGCGGCAGCGAGGTCCTTTTCCCGGACCGCTGAACGGGAGAGAATGGAAACCGGCGCGATGGTGGATGAGGTTCCGGATTCGACGGAGCCTTTGCTCAAATCCTGCGCC
>DATAIE010000483.1:0-3975 GCA_036262875.1 Verrucomicrobiales bacterium | reverse complement strand
CGGCCTGGATGGAATCCGGCGGCGTCATTGGATACGGGTCCTTTTCCTGTTCCATCTCAGACCAGTAAAAATGAGTCCACTCCACGCGGTGAAGACCCGGTCCGACAATCAGCGGCGCGTCATCCCATGTGTTTTGCGCCGGTGCGCTGACGCGGCGCGCCGTGCCGGCGCTGTCGAGATCCCGCGCCGTGAAGAACCCGCCTTTCACATTCACCCATGGCTTTAGGCGTGCCGGGCCCTGCACCAAGCGCCGGAGCGAGGTACGGCCCGCGGCATCCGTGCCACGCACCGCGGCTACATTTCCTTCATCGATCCCCGCGAGCGACTGCTGTTCCGCAACCACGCGCCCGGAACCGGTCACCACCCACAATGCGTCAGGGTCATCGCCTGTCGCCGGAAGCCATGACAGCCGCGCTCCCTGCGTAACGACAAAATGGTCGGCCTCCGCGGCAGAGCCCGGCACTCTCGCCATGCCGCGCGCAAGCAGCCGCAGACGGTGTTCGCCCGGGGGCACATTGATCTCCACCTTTTGCCATGGCCCGGCCTGACGCCGCGTGGCCATTTCCTGTCCATCCACTTCCAGCGCCAGCCAGCCGCGTCCGTCCGGACCGATGAGCCGCCAGTCAAACGAAGCCGTCGCCGGACCGGTCACGGTGGTCTCCATGGAGGCATCGTCCGTCTGCGCGGCCCGGGCGACATCGCCGCCCGCTGCGGTCGCCTGCTGCACGGTGTCCCAGCCGGGTGAACCCGTCGTATTCCACGGCAGCGGGGAATCCAGACCCTGGGCCGGTCCCTGTCCGTGAACGCGATCGATCATCGTGAGGATCAGGATTCCGGCGGGCAGGCCACGAAAAAGGGGAGGGATGTTCATGGAGAAAGATGCCGCCGGGCTTAAGACTTCGTGCATTCAGTCAGGCTGGCAAATGACTATCCGGAAAAACGGTGCAGCATGGATGGAGAAAAATGGTGCGATGCGCCGGAAAACCGTGAACGCACGGAGTGCCGGCGGCTCTTTCTTGTCATGGCGAAATTCCGGGCGTTAAGTGGGCCAGGGAACAGGAATCCAATGAAAGTGATGCGCCGGTCACTGAGAAGAGGTGGAGTGTTTTTGTGGATGATAACTTCCACTACATGGACGAAGAGAGCCGCATGGCGCGGGGAAAGTATGCGACGCTGGAAGAGGCGGTGACGGTGTGCATGAGGATCACCCGGGAAAGTGTGGAGGAGGAGGGGCCGGGGTATTTTCAGTTTGGAGTAGATCCGTGGGTCTCACCGAAGCCGTCGCCGGAGGAATTGGCGGCGCTGCTCGCGGCGCACCCGGAGTGGCCGGCGGAGGCGTTTGCCGCGGGATATTTTTCGTCGCGAACGTATGCGGGCGGGATGGTGAAGGCGACGCGGGATGGATGGACGACCAGGTCTTAAGAGGGAAGGGGAGAAGAAACGGCTGAAATCTGTAATCATGCACTGTAACGATGGGCATGAGTCAGTTCCATGATCACTTTTCCGGTGTGGCTGCCCGTTATGCGAATTTTCGTCCGCACTACCCGGCGGAGTTGTTCGATTATCTTGCGACTCTGGTGCCGGCGGACGCGTTAGTGTGGGATTGCGCGGCGGGAAACGGGCAGGCGACGGAGGACCTGGCGCGGCGGTTTACACAGGTGTTGGCGACGGATGCGAGTGCGGAGCAGATCGCCTCGGCGAGGCCCCGGCCGGGTGTGGAGTATCGGGTGGCCCCGGCGGAGGAAAGCGGGCTGGCGAGCCAGTCGGCGGGGCTCATCACAGTGGCGCAGGCGCTGCACTGGTTTGATCTTGAGAGGTTTTATGCCGAGGCGGACCGGGTATTGAGGCCGGGCGGGGTTCTTGCGGTGTGGGCCTATGGCGTCAATGTGGTGGAGGGAGAGGCGGTCGATGCGGCGGTGCAGCACTTCTACGGTCACACGATTGATGAATACTGGCCTCCGGAGCGGCGTCTGGTGGAAAGCGGGTATCGCGCACTGCCGTTTCCGTTCAGTGAGATGGAACCGCCGGTGTTTCGCATGGAGACCCGGTGGACTCTGGCGCAGCTCATGGGCTATTTCAGCACGTGGTCGGCGGTAAGCCGCTATCTCAAACAGCGTGGTCAAAACCCCGTCGGGCCGCTGACCGAAACACTCCTCCCCTTGTGGGGCGATGCGGAGACCCCGCGGCTCGTGGTCTGGCCGCTCTCGCTGCGCATCAGCCGGAAATGACGGAAGGACCGCATTGCGCCCGGCTTTCCTGGTTGATCAAAGAATGCCGCCGGACTTGTTCCGGGCATGAGCAGGATCATCACGTTAGGCGAAATCATGGGGCGGCTGACCGCCCCGGGGAGCAAACGCCTCGTGCAGGCCATGCCAGGCACCCTCGACGTTACGTTCGCCGGTGCGGAGGCAAACGTGGCAGTGTCCATTGCGATGCTGGGGGGAGAGGCGGCGTTTGTGACAGCCTTGCCGGATCATGCGGTGGCGGACGCCGTGGTGGCCAACCTGCATTCGGCGGGGGTGGACACCCGTTTGATTCTGCGCACGGCGGAGGGACGGCTGGGCCTCTTCTATCATGAGGCCGGGATCAATCAGCGTTCGGGAAATGTGATCTATGACCGCACCGGATCGTCCATGGCGATCACGCCGCCGGAAGCCTACGACTGGCAGGCGGTGTTTGCGGGCGCCGGGTGGCTGCATTTGTCAGGCATCACGCCCGCCATCTCCGCCACGGCGGCGGATGTAGCGCTGCGGGCAGCGAAAGAGGCCGCGGAGCGCGGGCTCCCTGTCTCATGCGACATGAATTTCCGCAGCAAGCTGTGGCAATGGGACCGGTCTCTCCCGCCCGCGCAGCTTGCCGCCCGCACGATGCAGCAACTGCTGCCATTCGTGACCGTGTTTCTTGGCGGGCGTGAAGATGCCGCCCTGCTGCTGGACATTCAGGAAGAGGACTTCGCCGCAATGGCCCGCAGGATCGTGGCGAAATGGCCGCGTCTAACCCATGTGGCGACAACGATGCGGAACACGGCGGGGGTGAATCAGTTGTGGAGCGGCTCTCTCTACGACGCGGCGAAGGACCGGTGCTTCTTTGCACCACTGAACGGTGGACAACCGGAGCCTTATTTGATTGCCAGTGTCGTCGACCGGCTCGGTACCGGAGATGCCTTTGCGGCCGGCCTGATCCATGCGCTGACCACGCCGGAATTGTCGCCTCCGCAAACGGCTCTGGAGTTTGCCGTCGCCGCTTCGTGTCTGGCACACTCGATTGAAGGAGACTTCAATTTCACCACGCGGGCCGAAGTGGAGGCGCTCATGCGCGGTGACGGCGGAGGACGGGTAAACCGTTAGGGATTTACGCGAGCAGGTTCTTCACGACGTTACCGTGAATGTCTGTGAGCCGGAAGTCCCGTCCCTGGAACCGGAAAGTGAGGCGCTCGTGATTCACTCCCATGAGGTGGAGAATCGTGGCATTGAGATCGTGGACGTGGACGGGGTTTTCCGTGATGTTATAGCAGTAATCATCGGTGGCGCCAAAGGTGATGCCTTTTTTGACACCGGCGCCGGCCATGAGCACCGTAAAACAGCGCGGATGGTGATCCCGTCCGTAGTTGGTGGCCGTTAGCTCGCCCTGGGAGTAGATGGTGCGTCCGAATTCGCCGCCCCAGACGATGAGGGTATCATCGAGGAGGCCGCGTGTTTTGAGGTCGTTGATAAGGGCCGCGGTGGGCTGATCGGTATCGCGGCACTGGCCTTTGATCGCGGAGGGCAGACCTCCGTGATGGTCCCAGCCCATGTGGAAAAGTTGAATGAACCGCACGTTCCGTTCAGCGAGGCGGCGGGCGAGGAGACAGTTGGCGGCGTAGGTGCCGGGGGTTTTGACTTCCGGGCCGTAGGACTCGATGACGTGCGCGGGCTCCTTGCTGATGTCCGTGAGTTCCGGCACGCTCGTTTGCATGCGGTAGGCCATCTCGTACTG
>DATAIE010000482.1:0-3183 GCA_036262875.1 Verrucomicrobiales bacterium | reverse complement strand
GGATCCAGATTGAAGTCCGCACACGCCGAAGAGACGAGCCACATGATGTTTGGCAGCGTCTTAAAAGGCATGGCGTCCCTGTTCGCGACCCATCCGCCGCTCGACGAGCGCATCCGCGCCATCATGCCGGAATGGGATGGCCAGTTTGAAGCCGCGCCCATGAGCGAAATCAACGCGGCGCCGCGCTCCGCGGACGACCGGCCGGCTCCCCGCGCCGCTCCCGCCGCCGGCGTTTCCATGCTCGCGGGCGGGCCTCAGGACATCGTGGCCCGCGTCGGAATGCTGAGCCCTGCGGACATGGAAAATGCCGCCCGGCTGCGCAAAGGCATTCCTGATGAACTGCTCGAACTGCTCCACGATGCCACCGGCGCTCAAGCCGTGGTGTTTGGCCTGCTGATTCCTTCAGACGAAAGTGCCGAAACGCAGACGCTCGCCCGGCTGGTGGACGACCAAACCCTGCAAACCGCCCGGGCGGTGGCTGCTCACGTGAGCGGCTGGAATTCAACTCATACCATCGCCCTCATCGATCTGGCCATCCCCGCGCTGCGCCGGCTCACGCCGGAGGAATACAAACGCTTCGCACGGGTGCTGGACGAACTGATCGCCACGGACCATCAGGTCGATCTCTTTGAATTCATGGTGCAGCGCGTCCTGAGGCGTCATCTGGACCGCTGGTTCAGCGGAGCTGCCCCGGTGAAAATACGCTTCCGGTCCTTCGATCAACTGATCCCGGAGCTCGAAACGCTGCTCACCGCCATGTGCCGGGTGGGACAACGCACCGCCGAGGAAGCGACTGCGGCCCTCCAGGCCGGACAGGCCATTCTCACGCAGCACGGCATCCGGCATTCGATCGAAGCACGTCCCGCCTCTCTCGTGGAGGTGAGTGCTGCGCTGGAGCGTTTCGATGCCGCCACCCCGCTGGTGAAGAAACAGCTTCTCATGGCCTGCGCCGCCGTGGCCAGTCAGGATGGCCGCATCAGTGATGAAGAGGCGGAGCTTCTCCGCGCTGTGGCCGACACCATCGGATGCCCCATGCCGCCGCTCAATGCGGCATAAACCGGAGCCTGATTCCGGCACCAAAACCGTGGAATTGAATATTCCGCGCTTTCCATCCGTCATGGGTCCGCGACACAATTCCGCCATGACCGACTACGATGAAGTCCGCTATCCGTGCCATGCCTATGCGCACACTCACCCCGAGCATCTGTATGTCCTCGCCCGTCTCCACGGGATGAATCCGGTGAAACCGGAAAAGTGCCGGGTGCTGGAAATCGGATGCGGCGACGGTGCCAATCTTCTGCCCATGGCATGGCATCTGCCCGAAGGACGGTTCTTCGGGTTCGATCTCGCAAAGTCCACCATCGATGAAGGACGGGCGCTCGTGGAAAAGCTGGGCATCAAAAATCTGGAACTCCGGCACCTCGACCTGATGGAGTTTCCGGAGGAGGAGGGACCTTTCGACTACATCATCGCTCACGGCTTTTATTCCTGGGTGCCGGATTTTGTCAGGGAGAGGATGCTGGCGCTGGTGAAACGCATCCTTTCTCCGCAGGGAGTGGCTTTCATCAGTTACAATGCCTATCCCGGCGGCCACGTCCGGACGATGATCCGGGAGATGGTCCTGTTTCATACAGACAAGGCGCCGGACGCGGCTTCCAGGGTCAGCCAGGCCATGGCCTTTCTGGGTTTTCTGCATCAGGGCATGGTCGACGTGGATGAGCATGGCCGCATCCTCAAAGCGGAGGTGGAACGGGTACAGAAGTTTCACCCGGCGCACTTTTTCCATGACGACATGGCGGCCATCAATCAGGCCTACTACATTCACGAATTCGCAGCCAGGGCTGACTCACACGGGCTGCAGTACCTGGATGACGCGGACTTTCCGTCCACCCAGGACAACCGCTTCCCTCCGGACGTCAAGGAAACGCTCGCGGAATTGTCAGGGAATATCATCATGAAGGAACAGTACCTGGACTTCCTGAAATTCCGGCGCTTCCGCCAGACCCTGCTGTGTCACGGGGAATTGCGGATCGAGCATGTCCTCAAGCCGTCGGGCATCCGGGAATTTTTCCTCGGGGGGCCGGTGGTGGCGGGAGACAGAGCGGCGGGCGAGTGGCGGACCGCAGGCGGCACCCGCCTGCGCAGCAAGCATCCGGTTTCCAAAGCGGCCTTTGGCGCCATCGGCAGGAAGTGGCCGGGACGCTATGATTTTGCCACTCTCGCGAACGAGGTGATGAAGGAAACCGGCGGCCCCATCGAATCCGTCGAGGAGGTGCTGGAAAAAGTGCTGTGGGAAGCGCTCACCACCGGACTCATCGACGCATGGCCGGATGCCGGAAACTTCACCCCCCGGCCTTCGGAAAAGCCCCGGGCATGTGCCCTCGTCCGCCGCATGCTTGAGCTGGGTGACTCCATCGTGACGCGTCTGCACAGCACCGTGGCCATCGGCGATGCCGCCGGAAAGTACCTCATTTCCCTCCTCGACGGCACCCGCGACCGCGCTGCCCTCACCAGGGAAATGGCCAACTCCGAAGTGCTCAAAGAGCAGGAGCCCGACCCCGCAAAACGCCAGGCCCTCGCAAAAGCGAATGTGGAAACCGGACTGGAGCAGTTGGCAAAGCTCACGCTTCTGGAGGCCTGATCGCTGACCGCGGGTCGCGCTCGACAATCAGGTTTGTAATGCAGCCTCACACCTTTGGTGCCTGCACCGCTTCCTCCTCATCCTCATCCGGCTCCTCCGGCTCGTCAGGATCCTCCTCAATCTCGCGCCGCCACTCGCGCTTCACCCAGGGGCGGATGAGACCATAGAACAGATAGCCCACGAACAGGACGGCGGGCATGACGTAGGGCTTATAGATGATGAAGGCGACCACGAAGATCGCGGCCAGAAACCATGGGATACTCCGTTTTGTTTTCCATGAGAGCCCTTTGAAGCTGGGGTACTTCCGCTTGGTGATCATCAGATAGGACAGGAGCACCATCAGACAGGGCAGCACCCATTTCCATGCGCCGGGTTGCAGAAAATCCTTGGCTTTGCCGTTCGGGTCGATCAGCAGAAGCGTTACCGAGGCGATCACGCCCGCCGCCGCCGGGATGGGACAACCCGTGAAGTCTTTGCTGGGCTTCTTGCCCGTGGCCATCTGCGCCAGACAGTTGAACCGGGCGAGACGAATGGCTCCGCAA
>DATAIE010000481.1:0-1687 GCA_036262875.1 Verrucomicrobiales bacterium | reverse complement strand
GGCATCGGAAAGGCCGGGATTTGTGAAAAGTGCGAATTCGGCAAAGTTCGTCAAACCATCGAGATCGAAGTCGTCCGATGCCGACCCGATGCCCGGATGCCTGGCCAGCCATGCGGCAAACGTATCGCGGGCGATGACGGTGACATCCGCCTGGCTCGCAAGACTGTTATCCGCCGCGCTGACGCGCAGGGTGTAGGTGCCTGGCATGGAAAAGGAAGCAGTGCTGCTCGCCGCGTCCGGCGGTGAGAACTGGACACTTCCCGGCCCGGTGAGCTTTGACCAGACTACATTGATCCCCGCCGGCGCCTCGGGCAGTCCATCATCCGTCACCTGGGCCGGGAGCGGAACGCTGGTGAGGAGTCCGGAGATCTGCGGATCGATCACGATGGCGGGCGGGAGATTCGGTTCTCCCGCGCCGGGCGAGCCTCCGGCTGAAGCACTGGCACGCCAGTTTCCCTCGTTGCCGTAGCCCGCCGCGGCAGCCTTTGGATTGTATACGACGAGTGTGCGGTCCACTCCATCGGTAGCGGGCCACCACGCGTCTGAATAAGTGATTTCCTGAATGAGAGCGCTGTTTTCCGTCACCAGACGGAGCGTTTCTCCTCCGTTGCTGAGACTGCCGGTAAACGGTCCCACTACCATGGCACCCGCTCCATAGCGGGCGGAAAAAGCCGCGGGGTTTGCCGCCAAAATCAAGTAACCGCCTGCTGGAATGGATACCGCACTGTCCCCTGCGAAGGAAAACGTAACGCCCTGCGTGAACTGACAGCCCGCGAGATTGACGGCCCCTTCTGAAAGATTGCGCAGTTCGAGGAACTCAAAATCATTGTCTCCCCAAAAGGAATTCACTGCCAACTCCGCAGCTGTGGGATCCGCCGGATGATAGTTGATCTCCGTTATCACCACATTTCCCGCCGCGGCGGGGGTATCCGTCGTATAAAGGTTGTTCGTCAGTCCGCTCCACTTGCTGACGAGCGGCGGATTGTTAGCTCCGGTGACCGCCGTTTGAGAGGCCTTATACGCCCGCGCCCGCAGCCGGGTGGTCGCCGAAATCGTGATGGGAGTGCCTGTGTAGGTAAGGACGCCCGCCCCCGGAACTGCTCCGCCTGACGGACGCGGATCAACGCCATTGAGCGTATAATAAATGACGGACGCAGCAGGACCGGCGAGCGTGATCTGAGTCCCCGGTGTGACCTGTCCCTGCCCCACCGACGCCGTAACAGGCGCCACCCACTGAGAGTCCATGAAGTTGGCACGCTGCTGAAGGTAGTCTTTGATGCGCCGGATCTCCCCGTCCTGCCCGGTATAGGTAAGACCGCCAAAGGGACTCACCCAGCTTCGTTTTGTGCGGCCCCAGCGGTTGAGGTCACGGGTCACAGCCTCGGCACTGATTTCTGCGTTGAGTTGATCAATCAGAGTATTGACGGTGTTTTGCGCAAACGGCCCGCGGCGCACCTCCTGCCATCGGTCAATCAGTTTTTGATAGAAGTCGATGTCGAGGAACAACCGGTTCCACCATGTGTAGTTGAAGAAGTCCGTCCCGTCACCCGTGCCCCGCCAGACGGTCGGCGAGTCATCGCGCGCGTCAGAACTGCAGTCGATGGAACGGTCAAAATCCCAGACCGGGCCGGGAATCAGTTTTCCTCCACGGCGCTTGTGCCAGTAGCCACTGAGACGGAATGCATCC
>DATAIE010000480.1:0-10798 GCA_036262875.1 Verrucomicrobiales bacterium | reverse complement strand
ACGCGCCGTGACCGTCAGAGCGTCAAAGTCGCCCGCTTCATTCTTTCCCGGCTCCAGCAGCGGGCAGGTGTCCAAACCGAACTCCTCGATCTCGCGGAATATAACTTCCCGATCATGGAGGAGCGCCTGCATCACCGCGATGATCCGCCGCCGCGGCTGCAGGAGTTTGCGGATAAAATTGCAGGGGCGGATTCCTTTATCATTGTGACGCCAGAGTACAATCACGGTTACCCTGGCGTGCTCAAAAACGCGCTCGACTACCTCTACGAGGAGTACGAGCGCAAACCGGTCGGCATTGTCACCGTTTCCGCCGGCGGGTTTGGAGGTATTCGCTGTTTGGAGCAGCTTCGCATGGTGCTCCTTGCGATGGGTGCGCTGCCTATTCCGGAGGAATTTCCCGTCTCCCGTGTGCATGACTCGTTTACGGAGGCCGGCGAACCTACGGACCCCGGGTATGAAAAGCGGGTCGCGGGCTTCCTGGACGAACTCCTTTGGTTCACGGATGCCATCGCGGGCAAAAAGGCGAAGGATGCCGCCGGACAAAAAAGTTAGCGGGCCGAAGGCCGGCAGGGCTCGCAGCGGAGGCAATTCGGGTCGAGAAATTATAAAAATACCTTGATGATTCGTGGAAATTATGATAATTTCACGAAACATCCCATTCTTCTCGAATGTTCGCTTTCCGTTTCCTGACTGCCGTTCTCTTTTTGGGGCTCTCAGGGTTGGCTTCGGGTGCCGGGGGGACCGTGGTTGTATTGGATCCGGGCCATGGAGGGAGGGACCGGGGTACCATGTGGGGCGGCGTATCGGAGAAGGTTTTGACGTTGAGCATCGCCAGACGGGTGGAGCAGTATTTAAAGGCCAGGGGCATCCGGACGGTGATGACCCGGCGCTCGGACGTTTACCGGTCGCTGGAAAGCCGGGCGGCGATGGCGAATGGTTATGGCCGGAGCGTTTTTGTCAGTATTCACTGCAATGCGGACCCCCGGTTTTGCGCGCGGGGCATCGAAACTTTTTACAATGGCGCTCAGGGATGCCGGCTCGCCTCCTGTATTCATGCCTTCCTTGATACACGAACCAGCGCGCCGGACCGCGGCGTGAAGTTCGCGGGCTTTGCCGTCCTCCGCAAAACCTGCTGCCCCGCCGCCCTGGTGGAATGCGGATTCCTCACCTCGCCCAGCGAGCGCCGGCTCCTGGTCACGCCCCTCTATCAGAACCGTGTGGCGAAAGCCATCGCCGACGGCATTTTCCGTTCGGTCGACCGTTGATCCCATTTTTATGAAGAGCGACAAAGGTATTCTGTGGATTTTCGGGGCGCTCGCCGCGGTGCTGTGTCTGATGTTTTTTGCGACCGACTTGCCGCTCGGATTCCTGAGCGGAGGCGCGCCAAAGCCCGTCCCCGGAAAGGTGTATGAACTGACCGCGGAAAATATGGGGGTCGCGCGCCGCGTGCCGGTACTGGTGGCGCTGTTTACCAGAAACGGCAACATGGACGGCACGCGCATGTCGCGCATGCTCCCGTCTCTCGCCGAGCGAATCAAGGACCGCGCCATCGTCGCGTCGGGAAACCTCGACCAGGAGCCCGATCTCGCCTCCAAAGTGGATCTGAAGGAATTGCCGACCTGGGTTTTCTACCGCGACGGCAGGGAAGTCACCCGTTCCTCCGGCGAGCATGCGGACATCAGTTTGAACCGGCTCATTCAGGAAGTGACCGGCAAGGCTCCGTAGATACAGCGGTTGAGAATGCCAGGGGTGCGGGCATGATATGGTGTGCCCTTCAAGTTTAAAATCCTCATCTTCGGATTCCTCCTCCTCTGCTTTTTCCTGTACCTCCGCGTGGCGCGGGCGCGGGGCACCCCTCAGACAGACCGCGTGTCTCAGGTGAAGGAGCGGCTTTGGCCGACTCTGGTGAACGAACTGAAGAGGAATCACTTCAAGCCCGGCGCTCCCGTCTTTATCCGCATCTTCAAGGAGAGCAGCGAACTCGAATTGTGGATGCGGGACCACATTGGCGGACGCTACCGGCTCTTCAGCACCTACCGGATCGCCAACTGGGGCGGACAGCGTCTTGGCCCGAAACTCAAGAGGGGCGACTGCGTGGCTCCGGAGGGTTTCTATAATGTGGGAGCTAAACAGTTGAAGCCGGATTCCCAATTCCACCTCGCTTTCAACGTCGGTTATCCCAATGCCTACGATAAGTCGTTTGGTCGCACGGGGGATTACATCATGGTCCACGGCAATAACGTTTCGATCGGCTGCTTCGCGATGACCGATCCCCAGGTCGAGATCATCTATCTGCTCGTGGAGGCCGCTCTGCGGGCCAAACAGGATGAATTTCAGGTGCACATCTTCCCCTTCCGCATGACCGCCGAGCGTCTCGCGAAAGAAAAGTCATCGGAGTGGTATTCCTTCTGGACGAACCTCAAGGAGGGGTACGACCACTTCGAGCGGGATCGCGTTCCGCCGCTGGTCGGAGCCCGGGACAAGAAGTATGTTTTCAAGCGGCAGTCGCCGGAATAGTTTGGGGCTTCCTCCTGGGATCACATATGGCAGAGCTCTCCAAACTGGTGTCGCAACTCGACACGGAATTGAACATTCGCGCGATCCCGGACTACTCCGGGGCGCTGAACGGCCTGCAGTTGCAGAACAGCGGCGGCGTGCGGCGGATCGTCGCCGCGGTGGATGCTTGCCTTCCGGTGGTGAAAGCGGCTGCCGCTTTGCCCGGTCCGGTGCTGCTGCTCGTGCATCACGGGATGTTCTGGAGCGGTGCGCAGTGTGTGACCGGCAGCGTCTACGAAAAACTGCGCACGGCGATGAACGCAGACCTGGCCATTTACAGCGCGCACCTGCCGCTGGATGTGCATCCGAAACTCGGGAACAATGCGGTGCTGGCAAAAGCGCTGGGCATCGTGAAGACGGAGCCGTTTTTCGACTGGAAGGGCTTGAAGGTCGGCCTGCGCGCGACGGTGAACCTGAAGCGCGAGGCCCTGGTAAAACGGCTCGCCGGTGCCGTGGGAGGCGCGGTGCACGTGTGCCCCGGCGGTCCGGAAAAGATTCGCCGGCTGGCCATCATCACCGGCGGCGCTGGCTCGGAGATTGCGGCCATCGCAGCGACCGGCGTCGATACGTTCATCACAGGCGAGGGCCCTCACTGGAGCTATACGGCTGCTGAGGAGTTGGGTGTGAACCTGCTTTACGGAGGCCACTACGCGACAGAGACTTTCGGAGTAAAAGCCGTCGCCGCATGGCTCGCGGCAAAACACCGTCTCCCCTGGGAATTTATCGATCATCCTACCGGATTGTAAGCGCCGTTGCCTGTTATGCCTCTTTCCAAACTCTCAGACTATCACATGCACACGCCGCTGTGCCGCCATGCCACCGGCACGGCCGCGGAATATGTCGCGGCGGCGCGCGCGGCCGGGCTCGCCGAGATCGGCTTTTCGGATCACAGCCCCATGCCCGAGTATTTCGACAACTGGCGCATGCTCGACGGGGAACTCCCGCAGTACTTTGAGTGGGTCCACGAGGCCCGCGAGGCCGCCGGCGACATGCCTGTCCGCATGGGCCTCGAAGTGGACTGGATCGAGGGCGGGGAAGGGTGGATCGAAAACCTCGCCGAACGCGCCCCCTGGGACTATCTGATAGGGAGCGTGCATTACATCGGCTCGTGGAATTTTGACAATCCGGCGGAGAAGCAGCGCTTCACGGACTTCGGCGCAGAGGAGGCATGGAACCGTTATTGGGAGTTGTTCGGCAACGCCGCGCGCAGCGGATTCTTTGACATCATGGGGCATCCGGACCTTATCAAAAAATTCGGCCACCGCCCTCCGGACGACCTCGGGCGCTATTACGAGCCCGCTGTGGCCGCCGTGGCAAAGAGCGGTGCCGCCATCGAGATCAACACCGCCGGCCTCTACAAAGACGTGGAGGAGATTTACCCCGCCCTGCAATTCCTCGAACTCGCCTGCCAGGCCGGCGTCCCTCTCACGATCAACTCCGACGCCCACGCACCCGAAGAAGTGGGCCGCGCCTTCTGGGGTGCCGTGACGCTGGCGAAAACGGCGGGCTATAAAGAGATCGTTCGTTTTTCGAACAGGCATCGCATGGTGGTCCCGCTGCCTTGAGTCAGGGAAACTCCGCTACGCCGAACAATTTCAGATCGTCCGTGTAATGGGCGTGAAACGCAAATCACCGCGCGTCCGCCGGATCACTCGTTGGGGACATTCTCCGGGAGGCGTTTTCCCATATTGATGCGCGCCTCGACCGCATACCCTAGGGAGGAATAGAATGCGGTGACGTCCGCATTGCCTTCCAGAATCTGGAGATTGATCTTCACGCATCCGAGGGCGGAGAGGGCCTGTTCGGCGCGGGCCACGAGGCGGGTGCCCAGCCCCTGCTTCCGGTGTCCGGGATGCACCGCCACCGAGTAAATCCAGCCGCGGTGCCCGTCATAACCCGCCATGGTGGTCCCGATGACCTCCCCACCGGTGACGGCGACAAAGAAGAGTCCGTCCTGCACAGCCACCTTCCGGTCGATGGAGAGGGCCGGACTGTTGTGGGCCGTTTCATACCCGAAAATCGATTTCCAAAGCGTCATCACCTGCGCCCTGTCCGAGGGGTCGTCGTAGAGCCGGATACCCGCGAACGCGGCTTCCGGCAGTTCGGATGAGGTTTCCATGAAAGATTGGCGTGATTCTTTAAGAATTCTTGACGACCCCCCGGATTCAGACAATATTTATAATTACCACAATTATTCATGAATTCCCGCTACCAGATTATCGGCGAGATCAACCAAGGGGGCGTTGGCGTCGTGCTGAAGGCTTGGGATACAAAACTCCAGCGGCACGTCGCGATCAAGCGCTTCCTTTCGATGGAGCAGAGGCTCGCGCTTGGGAATGTGGATGGCGATCTTTTGAAGGAGGCGTCCACCCTGTCCTCCATGCATCACCCCAACATCGTCTCGGTGTATGACGTGAACATGGAAAGGGAGGGGGGCCCGGAGGTCATCATGGAATACCTGAATGGTCAGGATCTGGAGCAGGCGGTCGCTCAGGCGGCCCTGACTCTGGATGATTTTTACCAGGTCGCCCAGCAGACGCTGGATGCGCTGAGCAATGCGCACCGGATGAATCTTCTCCACCGGGACATCAAGCCCTCGAACATCCAGGTCACCTGGCTCGCCAACGGAAAGTTCCTGTCGAAGTTCGTCGATTTCGGGCTGGCGAAATTTTTCGAAAAACCGTCCAAACAAACCGTGCGCCAGGACGGCACGGTGCTGGGGTCCATCTACTACATGGCACCGGAGCAGTTCGAGCGTCAGCCGCTGGACCACCGCAGCGATATCTACTCGCTGGGATGTGTGTTTTACTTCGCACTCACCATGCACCGCCCGTTCGAGGGCGATACGGTAACAGACGTTATCAATGCCCACCTCCTCGGTCGCCCTGCCCGGATTCGCGATTACCGGCCCACCGTGCCCCGCGAGCTGGAAAAATGGGTGGAGTGGCTGATGAACCGGCATCCCGACAACCGTCCCAATGACGCGGAGATCGCTTTTGCGGCTCTGCGGCAAATCATGGCCGGCCAAATTCCGGATGGGGTCCCCGGCGTGAAAATTGCCAGTCAGCCGGTCACGACAGCACCCCTGCGCACTTCGGATGTGAAGGTTCCGGAAAAAACGGCATTCACCCCCGTGACCTCCACGATCGCCGCTCCTCCGCAGAGACCCAGAGCCGCCTCCGGAAGAGCTCCGTCGAAGCCCCTCAAAAAGAAACCCCGGAGTTCCCGCAAACCGTTTCTGATGGGAGGGCTGGCCGCTTCTCTGGCCGTTGCCGCTGTCGTCCTGATGTCCAATCGCGGCCCGAAAGGAGACCCCTCTCCCGCTCCGCGCCAAACCAGCGCGGTCGATATCCTCGATGCCGCCAAACGTGAGGCGGAACTGCACAAGGCGAAGACCGAGCTCGCGGCCACTCAGGCCCGGCTCGCTGTCACGGAAACCTCCCCGGGAAAAACAGCCCTGACGGCGTCCACGCTGCCTCAGGACCCCTCCCGTCCGCCGCTCGACGGCCTGCAAATGTGGTTCGATGCGGCGGAAGGGATCCGTGCCAATGCCTCCGGTACTCCGGCAACTTTGAATGGCCCCGTCGGCCAGTGGCTGGACTGTGCCGCCGCCGGCGGCCATGCCGTTCTCCAATACACGGCCAGTTCCACGCCAGGGAGAGAGCAGAATTTTCCCACGCTTCACGATTTTCCGGCGGTTGCCGGCCTGAAGTCCCCCCGCCCCGTCATCTCCTTCGACGGGAACGGCGACACGCTCTGTGTGCGCGACCGCGACAGGACGGGGGACAAACTGGAAACGTCGATGGATGGCGGAAAGACGACGGTCCTCATGGTTTTCCGCACGCTGGGGATGGATGCACCGGAGGGCCTGCTCGTTGCCCGCGACGATAAAAAGAAGACCATGTGGTCGCTGGGAGTGAAGGATAACGGCCTGGTGTGCAGCCCGGCCCCCTCCAGTCAGGCACCTCTTGTGATTCAAGGCTCCGAATCTGAATTCCGGATCGCGTCCTGCACCATGGACGCGTCCGCCGGCAGCACCCACCTGTGCCTCATCAGCAGCGACGGGCGGAAGGTGTCCGCCGATGCCAAAGTAAAACTCGATGCCGGAGCCCATCTCGAGATGCTCCGCATGGGCACCTCGGATGGCACCACTTCAAAAAACCGTTCCGAGTTTGCCGGGGATGTGGCGGAAATCCTCATCTACAACCGCGCGCTCCAAAGCGAAGTCCGTCACTCCGCCGAAAACTATCTCCGTCTGAAGTACTTCGGCTCCAACGGCCCGACGGTAATGGCCAATCTGAAGTGACGTGCTCCGGATGAGGCGGGAACGTCTGCGCCTGCGCGGCAAAGGCGGCTGATTCGGTGGAAGAAAGCTGTTTCCAACGAACTCATCCTGTGTTCCAGGATGATGGAATTCATCTTGCTTCGGCTGGCGGAGGCTTCCTCCCTCCTGCACTGTCTTCATTTCCCATGTCCACGACCTGTCAGTTTTTTCACCACCGTGCCGCCTTTACACTGCGCTCGGGGGAAATGCTGCCTGAATTCACGCTGGCCTATGAAACCTATGGTCGGCTGAATGCGGCGAAGTCCAACGTGGTCCTTCTGTTTCACGCGCTCTCGGGCAGCCAGCACGCTGCGGGCGTGTGCGAGGAAGTGGCAGGTACGGACGACCGGTGGACGGAAGATTGTCAGGCCGGGTGGTGGAGTGATTTCATCGGACCGGGAAAGGCGCTGGATACGAACAAGTGGTTCGTCGTCTGCGCCAATTTCCTCGGCGGCTGCTACGGGACGACGGGCCCGTGCTCCGTCAATCCCGCGACGGGAAAGCCCTACGGCGCGGCGTTTCCCCACGTGAGCATTTGTGACGTGGTGCAGTCTCAGGTGCTGCTGCTGGAGCATCTGGGCGTGCGGAATATCCATGCCGTGGTGGGAGTGAGCACCGGAGGATTGATGGCGATCAATTTCGCCACACTGTTCCCGGAGCGCGTGAAAGTGGTCATTCCCCTCGCCACGGGCGGGCGGACCACGGTGCTGAACCGGCTGATTATCTTTGAGCAGATCCTCGCCATCGAGAACGACCCCAACTTCAACGGAGGAGACTATTACGATGGACCGCCCCCCACCTATGGTCTGGCCCTCGCGCGGATGATCTCGCACAAGACCTTCGTCCACCTGGACGAAATTGAAAAGCGTGCGCGCGGCGATGTGAAGCAGCCGGAGAAAAACCTGCGATGGTACCGGCTCCGGGACAGCGTGGAAAGCTACATCCTCCATCAGGGGACCAAATTCGTGCGGCGCTTCGATGCGAACACCTACCTGCGCATCTGCGAAATGTGGAGCAGTTTTGACCCCGTGACGGAAGCCGGCGCGGCGGATTGGGCGGCGCTCCTGGCTCCCTGCCGGCGGCACGGGCAACACTGGCTGATCTTCAGCATCGACAGCGATTTTTGTTTTTATCCGGAGGAGCAGGCGGCGCTCGTCCATCATCTCCGGGAGGCGGAGATCAATGTGATGCACATCACTGTCCATTCGCTCAAAGGGCACGATTCCTTCCTGCTGGAGCCGCTGCTTTATACGCCGCACCTCGTGTATGCCCTCGAAGCGCCGCGCCTTGTTTCTGAAACGGGACGCGACGATCCCGGGATGTGAGGACGGCCCCTCTTTACGGCGGATAATCAAGTTGACCCGTGCTTCCGGTTTCGGGCAGTGTCCCGCGCCCCGGAGCATTCCTTCGGAATCAGCCTGACCGGTCCCGGATGCGCGTGCCCTTCCTGTCCGCCTCCTTCCCTGCCCTTGTCCAAAACCAACCGTCCCTGCGCCGCCCTATGAAAAAGCACCGGATTTTATCGTGGATGGCCCCGGTCATCGTTCTCGCCGCCTCGTCATCACTCGATGCCGCGGTGAATATCACCGTCGCCCCCAATCCCGACCCTTTTCCGGCCATTCCCGCGGCAGGGGACTGGAGCATGCTGAAAGTGGGCACCGCCGGCGCCACCCTGACCGCCACCGCGTTTGATACGAAGGTCACGGGTGCCGCCGATGCCTCGACCATCACCGGCCCCCTCATTCTGGCGGCTTCCATTCCACCCACCGCCTCCGAGTCGGCCCGCTGGAATGGAGGAACGGAGACCGTTCCCCCCGGGATCACCTTCCTGCAAACACGGCCCACCGGCGGTGACTATCTCCTGCTGATGGCCCACCTTGTGAATGCCACCGGCGGACCGCTGAATGCCGTTCAAATCAAGTACGACTACTCCAAGGGCAGTGTGGGTGACACTTCCCCGGAAGAGATCAAAGGCTTCCGGGTTTACTGGAGCACCACGGGCACCCCCGGTAACTGGACGCTCATTCCGGAATTCAGTGTGGACACTACCGGAACGTATAACGCTCCCCAGGCCATGACGGCGGTCATCAACCTTCCCGCTGCTCTCGCAGATGGCGCGCCGATGTACCTCCTGTGGGCGGATCAGAACTCCGTAGCCAATCCTGACGCCTCCTATCACATCGACAATTTTTCGGCGAGCACGGTGCTGGATTGTTCAGTGACGGGGACGGTATCGAATGTTGTGCGTGCGGAGGGAGTGAATGCCGCGGACCCGTCCGACGACACGGTGTCCTTCACGGTGACGGTTGCCGGTACAGGCAGTGTGGCCGCGGGGTGGATTGCCACGGCTCCCGCCTCCCTGCTGAACACCACGGATACCTACGGGACGGCGCATGCCTTTTCGAATATCCCGGTGTCCGCGTTCACCTCAGGAATTCTGCAACTGAAGGTGCAGGATACGGGCACTCCGGTCTGTCAGACGACCATCAACGTGGTCGCGCCGCCCGTCGATGTCATCGGACAGTATGATATCGGGAGCGGCCCGGTCGATCTGCTGTCCGCCATCGGCACCACGCCCGCGCCGGAATGGGTCAACGATGCCACCGCCCGCACTCTCGTCATGACCACCGGCATCGCCGCAGACAGCGTCGTCACTTCGCAAACGCTGGATTTGTCCGCGGTCGGAAACCTCCAGTTTTCGGCCACGGTCCATCTCGCGGAGACCAGCGCAGGCTCAAACGTCGAAACCGGAGACCGGTTCAAGGCGGAACTCATCATTGACGGAACGGTGCACAATCTCGTGAGCGCGTGGGACAGCGGAGATGGTGCTCCGTCGACGGTGGCTCCTGGCACGAACGGTCCCGCCAACGGCTATATCAACGGCTACGCCGGTGCCATGGGGACGAACCAGATCACGCAAACCGTCTACGCAGCCGCCATCAATGACTATGATGACAACCTTATCCGGGACGAATTTAATCAGGCTCATCAAAATGCGGCTGTTTCGATCAGCAGCACTTTCCCGCTGAGCTTTTCGATTCCCGCGACTGCCAACAGCGTCCAGCTCAAAATCTATGGTGCCGGCTTTTCATCAACGGAAACCCTCACGGTGTCCGACGTCAAGTTCGGTCCCGCCCCGGCCACGGATGATGCGGATGGTGATGGCGTCAGTGATACCGATGAAGAGGTCATGGGCACCGATCCGAACAACGCCGCAGACGTCCTGCGGCTTTTCTTCAACGCCGCCAATCCTCCCCAAATTCAGTTTCCCGCGAAGGCCGGCAGATTCTACCGGCTGTACGTTTCCGATGATACGGACGGGCAGGATTCCGGACATCTGCTCATCTGGAAGGACGCCGGCGCAGGGACGGTCACCGGAGGCGGTGGAGAAGAGCAGTTCAACGTTCCGGTAGTGCCCGCCGAAAAACGACGGTTTTACCGGGTTCACGTCATGAAGGCGGATGGTCCCTGGCCTGCGGTCTTTCCATAAGCCTGCCGCGCTCGCTGAGGAACCGGCTCAGGAAAGGGCGGCTTTGACCGGCCTCCGCATTTTCCTTTGATGAATTTGGCTTCTGCGCCGCATCACATTTTAGCCCGGATGGTGGTTTCAAGATTGACTTCATCATTAGGAAAATGGCACAATCAGGCGATTCTGAGATTAAATTCCCCCTTAATCCAACGGTCTGCTTGTCCCCCTTTGCGAGAGGCAGCGTTGGCGCACCCATGAAAGAGCATACCAAGAATGGCGATATCCGCCCCGCGCTGGTTTTCCAGTTTTTGACCAGAAGTCATGGTTCGTTGTTCAGCAAAAAGTTGCGAACAGAACGCAGGAGCCGGAAGCGGAAATAACAACACCGGTCGTACCGGTGCCTTCCTGCGATCTTGCATGAAACTTTTTCCAAATTGGCTTCTCCATTG
>DATAIE010000479.1:0-4845 GCA_036262875.1 Verrucomicrobiales bacterium | reverse complement strand
TTCTACTTTGAGGAGCGTGCAGCCTTTGCCGTAGCCGGAGGAAATGAAGACCTGGTTTTCGTGGAAGACGGGGTCGGCGGCGTTGACGCCGTATTGGGTTTTCCAGGGGTATTCCCAGCGCTTTGTGCCGGTGGCGGGATCGAGGGAAACGTAGGCTTTCTCCGAGGCGATGAGGACTTCGCTGGGTTTTCCGGGAACGGGGAATGGCGTGGAGTAGCCGGAGGGGGTGGGATCGGACTTCCATTTGACCTCGCCGTTCGACTTTGCCACGCCGACTCCGTGGTGCCCCATGCTGAAGATGACGAGGTCTCCCTGGACGAGCGGGGAGCCGGCGAAGCCCCAGTCCGGAATGGTGGAGCCGGTTTCCTCTGCGAGGTTCTTTGACCAGATGACCTTTCCGCTGGCGGCGTCGAGGCACATGGCATCACCCCAGCGGCTGAGGTGGAAGACCTGCCCGCCCGCCACGGCGGGGGTGGCGGAGGTGCCGCCTTCATAGTATTTGTCGCCGAGCTCCGAAGGGTAGCTGTGCTTCCAGTTTTCTTTGCCGGTGGCGGCATCGAAACAATACACTGTATCCATTTCCCCTGCAAAACCGGTGGTAAAGACGCGTCCGTCCGCAACAGAAAAAGAGGAGAAGCCGATGCCGATTTCCTTTTTCCACAGCACCGGCGGGCCGTCCGGCGGCCAGTCGCTGTTCCAGTTTTTTTCCGCCGAGATTCCATTGCGCGCCGGGCCGCGCCAGTGAGGCCAGTCCTCCGCATGCAGCGGGGCGGCGAGAATGGCGGCGATCAGGAGAGGGAAACGGTAAGTCATGCCGTGAGGTAACGGGCGGGCGGGAAAAAGCTATCGAATGTGCGTCGGGGTGCGGGTCGCTTTTTCGGATGCCGGAAGCGGAAATACGGCGCACGGTGCGGCATGACGACACGCACGCTTTTCTCCGCCGCCGTCCTGCTGGCGGCTTCTCTCCCCTGCCCTGCTGCGGACGGTGAGCCGCTGGTGAAGGAGACCTTCGCTGCTGCGCCCGCGAGTCCGTGGAAATGGGTGCGTGAGAATCCGAAAACCTGGAAGACAGGGCCGAAGGGGCTGGAGGTTTTGATCGAGCCCGGCAACATGTGGGGACCGGCCAACGATGCGAAGAATTTGTTGATGCGACCGGCTCCGGACGCGGGGGGCGCGGAACTGGAAATCACGGCGACGGTTTACAACCAGCCGACGAATCAGTATGAGCAGATGGACCTGACGTGGTACTATGACGACAGGCACATGGTGAAAGTGGGCCTCGAAAAAGTGGATGGAAAGGTGAGCATCGTCATGGGCCGCGAAGAGAAGGACAAGACGAAGACGATGTCCATCACGCCGGTCAAAGGCGGCACCGTGAAGCTCCGTCTGCTGGTGAAGGGCACCGCGGTTCGCGGGCAGTTTCAGGTCGAGGGCTCGACGGAATGGCAGGATGCCGGCTCCTGCACCGCGCCCGTGCCGGAAGGCGGCAAGCCTAACATTTGCCTCCAGTTTTATCAGGGAGACGCCGCATCACCGCACTGGGGCGTGGTGAGCGGACTGGAGGTGAAGAAGCGGATGTAGCGCCGCCTCACAACTTCCATCTCACGATCACATTCAACGCCAGGAGGAGTGCCATACAGCAACCGATCCAGCAATAGGCCCGGCGGTAGAGCTTTCGGTGTGCCTCATCGAGAGCAGCGCATCCAAAAGTGAAGAAGCGGCGCTGGCGATAGAGAGGAAATCGCGCCCTGGCCAATAGTATCAGGCCGGTCACTCCACAGACTGCGGCCATCAAACAAATCAACGGGACCGGAGAGTATATAAACGACACCCCCAAACCAATGATTCCCGGGAGGAAACTCAGCAACAAGTCCGGCGGGATATGCCAGTTTGATTGCCCTTTGGAAGTGACCATGGATGAAGCGGGTTGCCCGGCCACCGTCGGCCCGAACTCTGCGACGGTCAATCTCCGCCTTCCTCATCTCTCCACGGGTTTTCCTCCGTCCCGGAGATCAATCGCGTCTGCCAACCGGCGGCGCGGGCGGGGAAAATATCGTTTTCGATGCTGTCACCGATCATGAGGGTTTCGGATGGAGAGATGCCGAGGGCGGCGAGGCGTTCGGTTAGGAATTGGAAAACGCGGGGAGAGGGTTTAGCGAAGCCGTGATCGCCGGAGAGAAAGGAGAGAGCGGGATGGAATTGATCGAGGGAGAAGCCGGCGAGAGCGAGTTCATCGCGGGTGTAGTGTTGCGCATTGGAGGCGAGGCCGAGGAGAACACCGGCATCTGTGAAGGACTGCAAGGCTGCGAGGGCACCGGGCATGGCGGAGCAGGTGCGGGAGCAGGTGGCATGAAGACGGCTAAGATCAAGGGTCTGACCGCGATCCGTCAGGGAGGGGACAGCGGATTGAACTACGGCGGGCCAGTCTACTTCCGGGAACGGTTCGCCGGAGGCCCGTCGAAGCGCATGTTGCCCAGCGACGGCTTCGGCACAGCGGACGTTGAATTCGGCCAGAGGGATGGACTGACCGGTGAGAGCCTCGCATTCACGCAACCAGCGGCCCGGGGCATCGACGGGAGGCGGGTCGACGCGGAGGAGCGTACCGTAGACGTCACAGATAACGGCGCGGACCTTCATTTAGCTACTCTTAGCAGGATCTCCGAATGATGCAGAGAAAAAGGGAAAGGCGGCAGACGTTTCCGCCTGCCGCCTTTTTTGGGGGGATCCCGCTTTAGGGGGTTGGGGATCGGGGACCTGAATTATTCGGTCAACTGCTTCACTTCCGTGACGCGGTAGTTGTAGAAGTTGTTCAGATTGGGAGTCGCCGCGGCGGTGGGATTGTTCGGGTTGAAGGCCGCATAGTCAATGTTTGCCGCCTTCAGCTCCTTGTCGTTCGGGTTGATGACGCGCTCAATGAGAGCCGAGCCGCGCCATTCAGCGGTGACAGAATCCGGATCGCTTCCCTCCTTGAACTCCGTGGAGAAGACGTCGTCAGGATTGCTCGCCGCTTTCTTCACCGTTTGGGCGACGATGTGAATCTTGAAGACATTCGAGCGGGTCGTCAGACGGGGATAGATGTTCGCATAGGGGCGCTCGCGCATGTTGTCACCCGTGAGGCGATGGTGCTTCCAGAATTCCTTGATGATGTACTGCAGATTCCAGGTTCCGTCTTCGTTCCCGGAGCCGTTCTTCTCCGGCACGAGCCAGAGCTCACAGACTTCACTGGCGGCACGGAAGGCGTTGAACGGAAGATCGAATCCTTCCGGATCCATGCCTTTCCAGCGGAAGTCGACCAACTGTTTGAGGGTCTCCTTCGCGTTGATCCAGTGGCGGTAGACTTTCTTGTCCCCAAGTTTGGTGCCGTCCTTGTAATCATTGGAGTTGGCGTCCGGAATGGCCATCATCCGTTCACTGCGCAGCAGCGCGGTGAGCGCCGTGGTGCGGTTGATGTAGGTGAACGGAAAGATCTGCTGATTCAGGTTGATGAGTCCCTTGGTGGCGAAGGCTTCGCTGATGGCCCACGGTTCCACGCACGGCATCCAGAACAGATCGAGAAGGAGGTGATCCTTCGGCCCGCAATAGTTCGAGAAGGGGAAGTAGTGCTTATAGCCGTCCGGCTTTTTGGGCATATCCGAAGCCTGCTTGATTTGATAGGACGGGTCATACATCTGCGGGTCGGGGCGGAACCGCAGCGTCTGCCACGGCACGCGGGCCTGCAAGCCATTCGGAATCGAGCCAAATTCCACCGGGGAACGCACCAGCCGGTTTGGTGAGAAACTGGCCGGGGTCGACTTGTTCTTAACGGTAAGCGTCTGGTAGTAGGGATAGATGGAATCCCGGCAGTCGCCGTCGTCCGGCTGATTCATATAGGGACCATCCGGGCAGAGACCGACTCCGTTGTCGAAATCTCCGGTTTCGAGGGGGTCGGACGACCCGCGGTTCGGAATATTATTGGGAGTGCCCGAATAATTGTTCTGCGCGTCCCGGCGGCCATTTGCAAACCGTTTGATCCGGATTTCATCCGAACTGGAGCTCGCCGTGGTCAGCACACTGTTCGTGGGGGCGTTTCCGAGATCCGGATTGCAGAGGTACTTCGCGAGCACCGGAGCAAGGTGAGGCGCATTCAGTTCGCTGATGGCGTTGAGAGGAGGGCTGGAAGCGGGGTCTACCAACAGGCCCTGAATTCCCTTGGCCACCTGGCCGCTGCCAACCATGGTTACGTTGCGGCCAGCAAGGGTCGGTTCCTTGACGGCGTGACCACCGGTACCGTGAGGGACCATCTGGCCGCGCTCCACCCGGAGAGGAATGGTGGTCAGGCGATAGTCCCCGGAGGGGAGCACAAAACTGGTGGCAGCCACCTTGGCGGGAGGGAAGGTCTTGGCCTCCTTCATAAGCGTCGCCAAGGTCTTTCCGGTGTAATCCACGACCATTTCGATCGCATTGTTACCAAGATCCAGATCGATCCCCTGCGTGACATTGTAGGAGCTGGGCACGCCCTCGTCATACATGAAGATGCGCAGCGACTGACCAGGATTCCATTTCAGGTTGACTGTAATGGGTCCCGTTTCCCCTGCGCCATTTCCCTCGAAAATAATGGGATCGAGATAAGCCACCTGGGTGGAAGCGAGGAGGCGGGCTCCTGTCATGCCCGCCCATGGAACGACTCCGGGAGGGGGAAGGACCGCCGCCGCGTTATAGCCATTCGCAGCGGTGCCATTGCCACCGCCCAACCCAATAAGGACCTTATACTCCGTGCTGCCGTTGGCGGCGATGATCGGCGAGAAATCCGTCGCATTTCCCGGAGAGCGGGCATCGGTCGCGCTTGTCGCGAGGGTGCTGCTAATA
>DATAIE010000478.1:0-5175 GCA_036262875.1 Verrucomicrobiales bacterium | reverse complement strand
CGGCACGGGCGTTGCCAATGGTTATGTGTGGATGGTGCGTGAGCTGGCGGACGGCAAAGTCCTGGTGGGGCATCAGGTGCAGAATGGAAATCCGCTCTATCGACTGAACCGGCTCAATGCCGACGGCACTCTCGATGCCAGTTTTACCACGCCGGCGATGGACTGGAATATCCAGGACGTGGACGTCCTCCCGGATGGCCGTATTGCGGTCGTTGGGCGCTTTTCGAATCTTGGAGGTCTTGGTCAGAAGCGGGTCGCCATTTTGAATGCGGACGGCACGCTCGATCCCTCCTTCAATTTCACCTCCGGTGCCGATGGTCCCGTGACGGGCGTGAGATACATCAACGGACGCCTGCTGGTGTGGGGCAGTTTTCAAAACGTCGCGGGCGTGGCCGTGCGCGGACTGGCGCGGTTGAATCTCGACGGCTCCCTGGACGCCACATTTGGCATCGGTGCCGGCGCGAGTGATGCGGTGAACACTGCACTCTTCACCGCTTCCGGAGACATTTTCATCGGCGGGAACTTCACGACGTTCAAAGGGGTGGCGCGTTCGCGTGCCGCGCTGCTGGTCGGCGGAGCCGGTATTGGAGCGGGCGGTTTTGCGCCTCCCCGCGTGAACGCCGTCGAGGATGCTGCGCCGTTCACCCTCACGCTTCACCGCTACGGCCCGCTGACAGAAGCCGTCTCGCTGGACTACGCCACGGCTGACGGAACGGCGCACGCGGGCACCGACTATGAAGCCACCACCGGCACCGTCGCGTGGGCGGCGGGCGATGGCGCGGACAAGACGATCACGGTGAATCTGCTGGACAACCTCACTGCCGAAGCGGCGCGCACTTTCAGAGTGAATCTCAGCAATCCCGGCGGGCCCTTCTCGGCGGCAGCCGGGGCCACGGTGACCATCGTGGACGACGATACCTTCGCCACGATCAACACTCAGCCGGCGGGTGCGTCGCTCATTGCCGGCGGAACTCTGACACTAACGTCAGCCGCGACCAGTCCGTCTGCATTCACTTACCAATGGTATCTGAACGGAGTGGCCATCGCGGGTGCCACGTCCGCGACCTACAGTGTGCCGTCTCTCACTGCCGCACACGGCGGTGTGTATTTCGTTCGTGTGACAAATGCCGCCGGCTCTGTGATGAGCGCACCGGCTAACGTGGTGGTGAGAGCGCAGGCGGGCAGGGTGGCCTCCGGTCTTGCCGCTTCGCGCCCCGTGCTCGCAGGCGGGCAGCCGCGCGCCATTGTCCCGGATGCGTCCGGAGGCGCCTATGTGGGCGGCTGGTTTTCCCAGGTCAATGGAGGGACCGCCTTTCGCTATCTCATCCGGGTCAAGGCGGATGGCTCCCTGGACGCCTCGTGGAATCCCTCTCCCAACAATACCGTGGAGTCTCTCGTTCTTCAGCCCGATGGAAAACTCGTCGTTGGCGGCAATTTCACTCAGATCGCAGGACAGGCCGTCCAGCGCCTTGTCCGGTTCAATGCGGACGGCACGCTCGACACGGCATTTTTGACAGCGCTCGGGACGGGTCCCGGAGGCGTGGTCAATGCCATCGCCCGTCTGAATGACGGACGGCTCGTCGTTGGCGGCGGCTTTTTGAACCTGACGGCGACGGGCTACATGGCGATGCTGCTGCCGACAGGCGCGGTGGACTCTTCTTTCCTTGCGGCCAGCAACGGTGACATCGCCGATATTGCCATCCAGAACGACGGGAAGATACTGGCTTCGGGCGGCTTCACTAACTATTCCGGCGGCTACAAGTTCGTCCGCCTGGAACTGACCGGCGCGCGGGACACCACCTTCGTCAACGGCGTGGGCACGGGTGCCATCGCCGGGTTTAACGACATCGCCGTGCTGCGGGACGGGCGGATTCTTGCCGCCGGGTACAACCTTTCCAATGCCGCTACGCTGGCGGAGGCCTCCTCCACCGGCGGGTTCGCGACCAACCTCGCGTCCGGAGGCCAGGTGTATGATATTGCCCAGCAGCCCAACGGGCGAATCGTCGTGACCAGGACCGGTCCCAGCGCGCGCATTTTCCGTCTCATCGGGAACAACCCGTTCGGTCCCGGCGGGAACGGCGAACCGGATACCTCGTTCAGTGCCGGCACCGGTCCGAACGACGACGCTTCGGTGATTGCGGCGGGCCCGGATGGATTCCTCTGGCTGGGCGGGAACTTCACGAGCTACGACGGGACGCCGGCGGGCGGTCTCATCAAGCTCAATGGCGATCCGGCGGAGCCTTCCATCATCCACCAGCCTGCGGCCTTTGGCGCAGCACCCGGAGAGACGGCGTATCTGGGCGTGGGAGCCTTTGGAACGGGCCTGACCTATCAATGGTTTAAAGGCGGGGTCGCCCTAACGGAGGGCGGGCGTTTTGCAGGCGTGACTTCCGCGGTGCTCTCGGTTTCCGGTGTCGTCCCGGGTGATGAAGGGGATTACACGGTGACCGTTACCGGCGGCACTCCGGTATCCACGGTGACCAGCAGCACCGCGCATCTCCATGTGCTGGGGAGCCCTGTCATTGCGGCTTCGCCGGCGGGAGTGTTTATCTACGAAGGAGGCAGCGCGACCCTTCAGGCGCAGACGTTTGCTTTGAGCCCGGCTGCTTATGTTTGGAAACGCGATGGGCAGACCGTGACCGACGGCGGGCATTTCTCCGGAGCCTCCACGCCCGCGCTCACCATTACCGGCGCGGCGCTGGCGGATACCGGCTCCTATACTCTCACAGTCATCAATACACTCGGCACGGCGACGACCGTTCCGGCCTGGGTTCTCGTGAGCCCGCTCCCCGCCCGCCGTGCGGAGACGTTTAGCGGGCTGGCCTCGACGGGTACCGTCCGCGCATTCCAGCCGCTGCCAGGCGGACAGATGCTCGTGGCGACGGACCAAACGAATTTGACCGGCGGCACCGGCGGTACGTCAGCCACGACATCCCGGCTGGCGCTCGTGAACGGAGACGGGTCCATTTTGACCACCCCCATCCTTTCGAGCACTACGACGAATGGAGCGGTCAATGCGCTCCTCCGCCAGCCGGACGGGAGGATTCTGCTCTCCGGCAACTTCACGACGGTGAATAACGCGCCCCGCAACCGCATCGCCCGTCTGAATGCGGACTTCACGCTCGATGCCGGATTCAATCCGGGGACCGGTGCCTCCGCCAGTGTCGACACGCTGGCCCTGGACGGGAGCGGCCGTATTCTGGCGGGTGGCGTCTTCACCGCCTACGATGGACAGAGCCAGGTGGCCGGCGGTCCCAGCCGCAACTATCTTGTGCGCCTTGCGCCGAACGGAGCATTCGACAGCACGTTTGCCAGCGCGGGAGTGAGCGGCAGCGTGAGCAAAGTGCTGGCTCTGCCGGATGGCGGGTTTCTCGCGGGAGGCACATTCACTTCGCCTCAGCCTTATCTGATGCGATTCGATGCGTCAGGGGCCCGCATGACAGGCTTCACCCCGGCGGCGAATGCACCGGTGAACGATCTCGCGCTCACTCCCGCCGGCACTCATTTCTATGCGGGCTTCGAGAGCGCACCGTTCATGCTCCGGTATGCGTTGAGCGGTTCCACGGATGCGGGATTCGCTCTTTATACCGCGTTCAATGGAGCCTGCCGCCGGATCGGCGTTCAGGAAAACGGCCGGGTGATTTGTTTTGGCACGTTCAATGTCCCGGTCTCCGGACTCATCCGTCTTAACAGCGACGGATCCCAGGATACCGGCTTCACGACTTACGGATTGAGTTCCACCGTTCACGCTCTGAGTCTCGATGGAACCGGGCGCATTTGGCTGGGGGGCTCGTTCGCCAATACTTACGATGCAGTGGCCGCCAGCCGTATCCTTGTGCTCAACGGAGATCCCGTTTCCCTCGCGTTTTCCCGTCAGCCTGTGTCGCGGAGCGTGGAGGCGGGCGCGACGGTGCAGTTCAGTGCGGACATCGTTTCCACCAGCGCACCTGCATGGCAGTGGATGAAGGATGGCGTGCCCCTGACGGACGGAGACCGGGTCGCGGGCTCGCATTCGCGGACGCTGACGATTTCAGGCGCGGTGCCGGTGGATGAGGGATTCTACACAGTATCCGTTACCAATGCGTCCGGCTCACGCGCCTCTTCCCCGGCGGAACTGATCATTCTTGCCAGCCCCGAGATTGTCACGCCTCCCGCCGCCGTCACGGTGGAGGAGGGCTTGTCCGGCACACTCACTGTCTCGGCGCGTGGCGCGGGTTTCCTGACGTATCAGTGGCTCCGCAACAATACGGTCATCACCGATGGCGCGGGGATCAGCGGGGCTACTTCCTCCACTCTCATCCTATCCAATCTCCGTCTCGCAGACACTGCCTGGTACAGTGTGAGGATCACAAACAATCTGGGTTCCGTCACCAGCGACTACGCGCTGCTTACGGTCGCGCGCGTGCCGGGCGGTTACGATGTGACCGCCGCCATGCCGTCCTTCAGCGGGAATGTGAATTGCCTGATCCCGCTGCCCGACGGGCGCTTTGTCGCCGGGGGTAATTTCACCACCATCACCCCGCCGGGAGCCTTTGGCAGTTCCCGCAACCGGCTGGCCCGCATCAATACGGACGGCTCCATCGATACCACTTTCCCCACGGCCAACGGCGAGGTGACAGCCATCGTGCGGGATGCCACGGGTCGGTTTGTGGTCGCCGGTGCCTTCAATACTCTAACAGGGACGGGCGGCAACGTAAGCCGCAACAGCCTGGCACGGGTGAATGCGGACGGCACAGTCGATGCCACCTTTGCCAGCCCCTTCACGGCCACTGCGACGATCAATGCCCTCGCAATCGACAGCACCGGTGGAATCCTCGTCGGCGGCAGTTATACCAATGCGGGTGGCGTCAACGGTGCGAGTTATCTTATCCGTGTGGACGGCACCACCGGGGCGCGGGATGCGGCGTTTACCTCCACCCCCGCTGCTGCGGTGACGGCATTGGCCATCCTGCCGTCCGGAAAAATCCTCGCGGCGGCGAACAGCGGGGTTTCGCGCCTCAAACTGCTCAATGCGGACGGAACCTCTGACGACACCTTTACATACGCCGGTTCCATGACCGTGGCGGCCATCCAGCCGCTCCCGTCCGGCGATATTCTCCTGGGCGGCAGCAGTTCCCCCTATCTGCAAAAAGTCAGCAGCACGGGCGCCGTCCTGACACTTTCCGGACTCGGCGC
>DATAIE010000477.1:0-7223 GCA_036262875.1 Verrucomicrobiales bacterium | reverse complement strand
ACGTCGCTCTGGAGGCCGGTGCTCCAGGGATTTCAAAATTGACAGCGCCGACCCAATTTCATTGAATACCAATTCAACCCGCTCATCCATCCAATGAATAAATTATCCAATCTGGTTTTCGGGAGCATCGCTGGAATCGTTCTTCTTGCTGCGCCGCAGGCACGCGCGCAGTTCTACACCGCGCCATTCGGTCCTGGAGGCACCTGGAACCTCTATGAAGTCACCAATACCCTGACGACATGGAAGGCCGGCCACCAGGCCGCCATCGCCAAACAGGCAACCGGCACGGGAGTCTCAGGTGTCGCGGGAAACACCACGACCGGTCACCTCGTCGCCATCGGCAGTTGGGCGGAGAGCGGCGTCGTGAGCCTTATGGCCATCAGCCACACCAACAGCTCGAATGTCTGGACAGGTCTCTGCGACAATGACGACGCCGATCTCGGGGGCGCAGGCTGGACGGATGCCGGCACCAGTCAAACCAGCGACCAGTGGTACTGGGCGGGCTACGGCGGGGGCACCGGTCCCAATGGCTGGCGGAAACTCAGCGAGGGCGGAGGCTACCAGGCGTTTTTCACCGGCGAGCCGAACAACTCGGGAGCCGCGCCTGGGGAGGACGCGGTCGAAATCCGGACGGACGGCAAGTGGAACGATGTGGCTCACAATGCCGCCGCCACCACCCGGCGGTCTGTGATCGAGTGGGAAATCGGCTCGCTAACCCCCATCGCGGGAGCCCAGGTGATGAATCCGTTTTTCTCGGCACCCTTTGGACCCGGCGGCACCCACAACCTCTACATGATGGTGGGGGAGTCGGATACGTGGATCAACGCTCACACAAAAGCGGTCAGCATCTCCGCGCAGGGAACCGGCCTGCCGAGCCTGGTGGGACAACTGCAAACAGGACACCTCCTGCAAATCTCCTCACGCGCGGAGAATTCCTTCGGCGTCCTGATGATGAACCGGCTGCTGACAAACAGCTATCAAATCGGGGCCAACACAGCCACTACCAACTCCTGGCTCGGATTGACGGACAGTGACGATCCCGGCCTGAGCACCACGGAAGCGAACACAGACCGCACGGCGGGATGGATCTGGGCCGGCACTACCGGCGGCACCGGGCCTAACGACACCCAAAAGCTGGCCGAAACCTTCGAAGCCCCCACTGCCAATGTGCTGCAGTACTGGTTCAATGCCGCCACCAATGAGCCCAACAACTCAGGCGGGACCAACTGGCCGTTTGGCGAGGATGCCGGGGAACTGCGCGGGGACGGTCACTGGAACGACCTGCCTCACAAAATCGGTCCGGCGGGCACCGCGGCGGTAACGATCGTGCGGCACTATATCATCGAGTGGGATCTCGGCCTTCCGGCTCCGCCCCCCGAGGTGGCCACGCTGCCGGTCTTTTACACGGCTCAAACCGGAGCCGGAAGCACGTGGAATCTGTATTACCTCGACTACACCCAGGATACCTGGCTCGTGTTCGGAAACCGTTATGCGGATCCGAATTTCAACAAAGCCAGTTTCACCGGCCTGCCTTCGATGGCTCTCAACAACACGGCGGGGCACCTCGTCGAATTTGCGAACCAGTATGAGCACGGGCTCGGCTACCGGCTCGCAAACTATCAGGGATGCTGGCTGGGGCTGACCGACAATGAATCCTTCGGCGGTCAGGAGGCCGGAAATGCCTCGAACAACCCCACCAATCAGATCCAGCCTTTCTGGGTCTGGTCGGGCACCAATCCGCCCAGCACTGCCACCTACCGCCGCTGGAATGCCGGTGAGCCCAACGACAGCGGCGGCCTCGAAGACGCCGGGGAAATGACGGCCACCGGTCTCATGAACGACAACCAGGCGAATAACATCAACGGAGCCATCCGCAGAGGATTGATCGAATGGGACATCCAGTCCCTCACTCCCGTCGCAGGCGCGGTGCAGGTGGGGCCGATCCTCGACGGCACCCGCACGCTGACCAATACTCCCGCCGTTGGCACCTGGGCGATCAAACAGATTTACGATCCCATCGAGGCGAACCTGTTCACCGCCGCGAGATTCTCCCAGGACGGACCCACGAACGGACGCATCGTCGAAGGCACGGCTCCAGTGATGAATCAGAACGACACGCTCGTCACTCCCGCCGCGGGCATCAATTACCCAGGCTGGGGAGACACCGGCCTGTTCGGTGGAGATTTGCCGACGGTGGGGGAAACAGCGAATACCGATGACAATAACTTCACCCGCTTTGCCCGGACGAAGGTGACGGTCGCAGACGAAGGGGACTATACCTTCAATATTCACACAGACGACGGCATGGCCTTCCGCGTCGTGGGCCAAACCTTCATCGCCGTCAACGGGCTCGGATTTATCGACTTCATCGATAAGGGGACGGTCTTTGTGCCTTATGGCGGAGCGGACTCCAACACGCGCGGTGTGGTGCATCTCATGCCGGGGACCTACGATCTGGAACTGCTCACCTATGAAGGCACAGGCGGCTCCTCCGCTGAGGTGTCATGGGCGAAGGGCAATTTTGCCTCCGAGGAGGCAGGTGCCGGACAGTGGAGTCTGGTGGGAGACAAAGCTTCGGTCTATCCGACTCCGGTCATCCCCGCCAATATGACGAATGCCCCTGCCTACGATGATGGCCTCTGGGGCCTCCATGTCGTCCGCGGAGCAGGCACCATCGCCAGCCTTGCCGATGCCGTGAATGCTCTTCAGGGAGTAGCCGGCACTCATGACTACGGCACGGCACCGGTCATCAATCATTCGGATCCGGAGTATCCGGGCACGGGCGGCATTTTCCCGGGGGAACTCACCCTGCCTGGAGACACCGCCTCCGCCGACAACGACTTTGCCGTTCACGGCCGCGCGAAACTCGCCATTTCCACCGCGGGCCTGCAAACCATCTGCGTCCGCAGCAGCGATGCCGTGGCTCTGCGCATCAAGGGGCAAATCTGGCAGCAAATGGGACCGGAGTTCGGTCTTGATCCCGCGGATTCGTCCACAGTCTATATCTACCGGAACAATCCCGCCAACAATACGACGACGGGGGAATTCGCGGCGAGAGCGCTGATCGATCTGCCGGTGGGAACGCATGAAATCGAATTTATCACCTTCGACCGGGACAACTCCTTCTTCATTGAAATCTACTCCCGGAGCGGAAACCAAATCAACACGGCGGAATATGCCGCCGGCACCGCCAACAATGGTCAGGCCAATCCGAGCGGCGACTACCGGCTGATCGGCTACAAAGGGGACGGTACGCTCGCCAGCCTCGGCGTTCTCGCCCCTGGCTGGATCCGTCAGGGCACCACCCCGGCGACCACCACTCAACCGGCGGGTTGGCCGGGCACGACCATCTCCGGTTTTGAAACTTGGATCCTCGGGAACGGCGTCACCTCCGATCCCACCGCCCAGGTGACAGTGAATGAACGCGATCCCCAAAATCCGACCACGGATGCTGGTATTCCCAATGGCCGCGACATGTGGCGGCAGACGACCAACGACGACAATTACTATGTGGAGCAGTTCGACGCCACTCTTGTTGTGCCCGAGGCCGGCACCTATTCCATCGGCTGGCAGGGGGATGACGGCGGCTTCATCGAATTGCGCAATCTGCCCGCAGGTGTCGAGTTCAGCCGCCTTGAGGCCATGGCGGTGGCCACTCCCTCCATAGTGAACTCCAGCGACGGCAGCGTGAACGGCCGGCTCAGGCTGGAGGTCGGCGGAGGCAACACCCGCACCATGGCGCGCATCACCTTCCCGGCCACACTGACCTATCCCGCCCAGTTCCCGATCCGCTCCCTCCATTTTGAAGGGACCGGCGGCTGCTACTGGGAAATCTTCTCGGGTACGGGCAATGGCTACGGCCGTATGGTCACCCTGCTGCAAAGCGGTTCCTCCAGCGCCACCGTCCCTGATGTGGACGGGATTCAACTCGTCGGCAACGCCGGCGACATCGAAGTGCTGAACGTCGCGTGGGTCGCCGGCCCCGCCTTCTCGTTCACGTTCCGCTCAGTGCAGGGCGCGAACTACACCATCTCCCGGTCCACGGACCTCCTCAACTGGACGACCGTCACTTCGATCCCTGCTACGGGGACTGCCACCACCTTTACGTCAGGCATTATCAGTCCGGCGGACGGGCGCTTCTTCTTCCGTGCCGCCCGGCAGTGACCACTGACGCATATCCCTGGAGGGCTGCGCGGAGCATGTCCGCGCAGCCCTCTTTTGCTGATTTTCGACACCTTTTCCCGCGGGCGGCGCTTCCCTCAGACACTCCCCAAAATTCAGTTGCCGCCCCGGTAGGGTGCCCCTAGTTTCGCCGCCCGCCGCTCAGGGACGTTCTGCCTGTTCTTTCCTTCGGTGACCTCACCCCCGTCCATCCGGTTATTTTTCAAGGATTCCCTCCACCATGCTCGAGACCTTTCGCAAGCACCATTACATCCTGATGTTACTCATCGCCATCGTGGTGGTGATCTCGTTCACTTTCCTGTCCAATCCGACCGACCGTTCGGGCCGCGGCGGTGGCGGGGGCTCCCAGCGGGTCTTCACTCTTTATAACAGCGATGTGACGCGCAGTGAATTTGAATCGATTCACCAGGAGATGGGGGTTGCCGGTCAGCTTTCGGCAATGTCTCAGGGTCGCGATGACTCGGACCCGGTAACCCAGTTCGTTCAAGAAATAGGTTCCATCGTCAACACCGCGAATCCCACGGACAGAGACACCCCGGATATCGATCCTCCGAAAAATATCCTCGTCCTGCGGCATGAGTGCGAAAAACTCGGGATTGCCGTGGAGCGGGAGGATCTCGAAAAGTTCATCAAGGAGATCGGAGCTTTCAAATCAAACGGCGGATTCGATTCAAAGAAACTGCAGGAGTTCCTCACCAGTGGCCGGCACGGTGACCGCGAAGCCACCGAGAAGAAGCTTTTCGCCACTCTGCGCGATGTAATGCTGTTTCAGCGTGTCTCCCAACTGGTGGGCGGCACTTTTGCCCCCTCCAAAGCGGAAGTGGATGCCGACTATGCCGAGAAACACCAGCGGATTACCACGGCCACCGTTCTGATTCCCAAAAAGACTTACGAGAATCAAACCGTCACCGACGAAGACGCGCAGAAATACTACGACGGTGAGAAGACGAAACATGAAGCTGCTGAGAAGGCGAAGGCCGACGCCGAAGAGAAAGCCAAACGCAAGGAAAAGGCCGCTCCGGTGCCCATCCCCGCCGATGCGGACCCTCTCGTGCTCTCAGACGAAAAGCGCACCGTAAAATACATCGTCACCGAAGCGCCAAAGGCCCCAGTGGCGCCAACGCCGCCGCCTCCCCTTCCCCCCATGGAGGACGTCAGCAAACTTCCGGAGGATCAAAAGAAAGCGAAGGAGGAGGAATATAAGAAGAAGCAGGAGGAGCACACGAAGGCCGACGCCGAATATCAAAAGAGGATCACGGAGCACGCCGCGAACGTGACGAAGTATGAGAAGTCGAAGAACGATTGGCTCAAGCGGGTCGGGCTTCTCAGTGACGCCATCGCTGCGGAGGATCGTGGAAACAAGACTCTCGAGGACCTCGCCAAGGCCTCGAATGACCTTGCGAAGCCCGCCGACGATACGGTGAAAACGCCCAATTTCGAAATCAAAACCGCTTCCTTTACCAAAGCGGCTCCGCCGGAGGACCTCAAAGTGGTGAAGCCGCAGCGGGGAGACACGGTGACGGCGATTTTCCAGGCGGAAAAGGGAGGCGGCGAAACCTTCGTGGAGGGAGGGGCGCAGGAGTCCTACTGCATCTTCACGGTTACCGAAGTGGAGAAATCCTCTTTGCTTCCGATGGATCAGGTGAAGCAGAAGATCCTGGACAAACTCAAAGCCGAAAAGGTGGCCGCCGCCATGAAAGCAGCCGCGGAGAGCGCCCGCTCGAACGTTCTGGAAGCCATCAAGGGTGGCAAGTCCTTCAAAGACGCGGCTGCTGCCGTCATGCTCACCGCCGCGGAACTGCCGCCGTTCTCAAAGGAAAAGACGCTGCCTCCCGCAACTCCGAATTCCGCCATCGTCACCCAGCAGGGCGAAAAATTGAATGCAGGGGAGATTTCCTCTCCCCAGGATGTGCCTGACGGCCTTCTGCTGGTCTACGTTGAAAAGAAGGAACTGCCCCGGCACCCGGACATGGAGCAGCAAAAGAAGGACCTCGCGAAAATGCACACCTACACCAATGCCGCTGTGTCGATGGGGGGGTTCGACCAAAGCCGGATGAAGGAGATCATGGAAAAATACACCTACTTCGGAAAACGCGGAGGAATGTCCAACCCGGTGCTCAAGGCATGGTTCGCGGAGAGCCGCCGTGCGGCTGAGTCCATCAGCGAATAGCCCATGAGCGACCCCTCCCCGGCGGTGGCTGATCTCCTGGATGACGCCAGCGGGGCCGTAGCCGTGGGCGATCTCGAGAATGCCGCGGCCTGTTTTCGCCGGGCTGCGGAGCTGGATCCCGCCTGCTTCGATGCATGGCACGGGCTCGGCATGGTCCTGATGCGGGCCGGTGATCTCAAATCCGCGCTGGGCGCCGCCCTGATGGCCACGGACCTTCGCCCGAACGATCTGCTCGCGTGGACGAGCCTTTCGCAAATTTATGTGAAGTCCGGCAATATCGCCGAGGCGGAGGCCGCCAAAGGAAACGCCCGTATTCTCTCCCTGGGCGGCAGGATCGTTAAAGAGTGACCGGCTTTCGCAGTCAGGCGGGATGACCGGTTTGGGGCCTTTTCAGGCATAGACGCCCCTGTACCCATGGTGCCGTGACCAGCCGACCACGCAGCAACGCCACAAATATTCGCAAGGAATGTTGAATGTCCCCCCATCCGCAATGTGCTTCGGAGTGGAATTTCCATAAACAATAGCGCGAGACCGAATACAATTTTTGACAAAAATCCTATTCGTGATACTATTTATGGAAATTACCATATCATGCACTGCTTTCGCAAAAAAATCCGGAGCGCGCCCGCCTACTCCCTCGTTGAGGTGATGATGGTGCTGGCTGTGTTCTCCACCGTCGCTGCGGGTGGTATCATGACGATCACGAATGTCACCCGTGCTGCCGAAAACACCAAGCTTCAGAGAGACGTCGCGGTCATCAACCGCGCCATCCGCGTCTATCTCGTGAACGGAGGCACCTTTCTTCAGGCCGATCTTCGGAGTCCCGCCGCGGTCCTCCGCAAATTGAAGACCCGCGCCAGCAAGGACTCCG
>DATAIE010000476.1:0-2352 GCA_036262875.1 Verrucomicrobiales bacterium | reverse complement strand
GGCGGACAGGATGTCCGCGGTCCGTTTCTGCCGCCTCTTGCAATGCGACAGGGAACGCCACCATTCCGGCGCCTACCGATTGGCCGGAGCACTTGTTTCCCTCCTGCATCAGCGATAGGAACTGACATGAAGTCCTTATTGTTTCCCGGCATCGTATGCGTCCTGACAAGTTGTGGCACCCAGCGGACGGCAAACGAAATTCTTCCGGTCAAACGGGCAGAGCCGCCGCGCGATTCGATAACAAAACCAGTGCGCGAACTCTCGATCGGGATGCCGGATGTGAAGTACAAGCCGGTGGAGCGACCGGAACAACGCGGCGTTCCCGCCGTTAGGAAGCGTCTGTATTCGAATCTCAACGAATAGTCCGTCACTGCCACTCAGCGCACCAACACCTGCCAGCGTGAAAACGGATCGCGGATATCCTGTCCACCCCGGTGCAATGGGCCTCTGGTTGATGGCGCGGACAGAATGTCCGCGGTCCTTTTCTTAACGTTTCTTGCGGAGGAAGGTCGGGACGTCGAGATCGCCGCCTTCTTCGTCGTAGGTGGGCTCGGTTTTTTCAAACCGGCTGCCCCGCGCGGCGGTAGCCAGCCGCTCGTCGAAGGTCACCTGTTGCGTGCCGCGCGGGGCGGCGGCCACCGGTGCCGGCGCAGGAGCGGCGGAGGGCTGGGGCCTGGCGGGAGTGAACGGACTCACGGCACGGGGTGCCGGCTGCGTCGGCTGGGCGGCAGGGATCGGGCGAATCGGCGAGACTCTCGCGGGATTGGGGATACGATCGGCAGCGGGCGACGGACGTACGGGCACGGGGCGCGCAGGCGGGGGCACCGGGCGCTCCAGCCGCTCTGCCACCGGCTCGGCCGGGGCGGAAGAGGGACGGCTCAGTTGGCCAAGCCGTGTCTGGCGCTGGCGCTGAAGGATTTCGCGAAGGTCGAACTTCCGCGCGGGAGAAACGGGTGATTTGGGAACGGGCTGCTGAATCTCAATCGGACGCATCGGCGCGGAGGGTCTGCGGACCCGCTCAGCGGCAAAGGCAGGATGCTGCACCTCCGGCACCTCCTCCACTTCGTCTTCGAGCTCGATTTCCTCCTCTGCCACGATCTCCTCCTCCACCGGCTCCTCCATGACCGGCTCTTCCTCTGCGAGCGGTTCCTCCTCTTCTGCGACCGGTATTTCGGCAACGATCTCCTCCTCGATTTCGATTTCCTCCTCTTCGGCAATGACCTCCACCGGTGGTTCCTCCGCGACGATCTCCTCAAAGACTTCGACCTCCGGCTCGGCAATCGCAACCACCGGCTCCTCCACGGGAGGCGCGACGACGGCGGCCACCGGAACGATTTCCGGCTCCTTTTCCTCTCTCACCGGCGCAACGGCGGGAGCAGGCACGGGTTCCGGACTGGCAAAAAGATCAGGCTCCGCAGGCGGCGGGGCGAGCGGCATGGTCTTCACCGGCTTGGGAGCCGGCTTCACCTGCGGTGCAAAGGCGGCACTCAGTTTCAACACGGGCACATTCGAGGTGGCCCCCGTCATGGTGAAGGCCGCAGGAGCCACGGTATTTGAAACCGGAGCGGGTGGCGCCTGGCGCGGCTGCACGGACAGAATGGGCACACTGCCGGTGTGCTGGGTGACCGCCGGAGCCACTGGCGCGACAGGCACTACCGGCTTCACGGGCGCGGTGATGCGCTCTTCCGCCACCGGCTCCACGGTCTTTGCTTTACCGATCGACGAAATGATGGTCACGCTCAGGCTGTCCGCGAGCTTGTTATCACAGGCCGCGCCAAAGAGAATCTGCGCATCGTCGCTCACATGTTTCGTCAGTTCGCGCATGAGGGTTTCAATCTCGAACAGCGTCAGGCTGGCACCGCCGCAAATGTGGACGAGCACATTGCGCGCTTTTTCCAGCAACTGGCCGCGGTCGAGGAGCGGACTCTTGAGCGCCATTTGCAGTGCATCGGTGGCGCGGGCCTCACCCTTTGCCTGGCCAAAGCCGAACAGGCAGCGGCTGTCCGCGTTCCTGAGCGCCGTGACGAGATCGTCCATCCCGATGCGGATGAGACCCGGCTGGGTGGCCACCGTGGTAACGGCCCTTACACTTTGGCAGATGATCTTATCCGCCACCTCGAACGCCTCGGTAACGCCCTTCTTTGGCAGCACGAGTTCGCCCATCTTGTCGTTCTCAAAACAAACCAGCGCATTGGCGTGGCGGCGGATTTCCTCCAGCGCGGCGTGGGCCTGCTGCATGCGGCGCTTCCCCTCGAAGACGAACGGCATGGTCGCAAAGACGATCACAAAGGCCCCCGTTTCGCGGGCGAGCCGGGTGACCATGGGAGCTGCGCCGGAGCCCGTGCCTCCGCC
>DATAIE010000475.1:0-1818 GCA_036262875.1 Verrucomicrobiales bacterium | reverse complement strand
TGGCCCAGCTCGTGGGCGATGGTAAAGCGGTGCCTCAACGGACCGTCTGAACTCATGAGCCGGATGCAAAAGTCGGAGGGGCCTTCCACGGTGATGGTGTCGTGGCTGTGCTTCATCCAGTCCTCCCACGAAAGAAACTTGACCTGCCCTCCGAGACTTTTAACGACTTCGTCCAGCGACTGTCCCGGGGTGAATTTGGCGGACCTGGCGACTCTTTGAGCCACGGCCTCCACATCCGCTTTCCGCAAATTGCAGGGCGCGGGCTGCTCGTATAGGGCCGCAGGCATCATGAAGGCTCAAGGCTGTTAAATTTGACGAAGGTGTCAACAAATTATTTTACGTTTCCTAATCGATTTCGGATGCCGCCCTGAAGCCCCTGAGCCGCCTGGGTTACTTATGGCAGTCGGCGCAGTTTGCGGTCGTGCCGTTGGGATGTGCCTGGCGAAAGAGGGGATTGGAGGCGCTGACAGAGGGCAGCACCAACTGGCTGTTGCCTGCACTGGATTGGAGGCCACCGGTGTCGACCGACCCCGCCAGAGTGAGATCGGCCTTCAAGCGATCCTGGAGGGCTGCGTTCCGCGCCGCCTCCTCCGTTTGCACAGAGAGAAGGGAGGTCTTTGTCACGATGGCGTCAAGTTCCTGCAATCGCGCCTGGCGGAGTCGATATTCAGAGCTGGCCTGCTCAAGCATGAGCTGGGCGCTGCTTTCCCCATCCAGCGCCGAGAGAGAGGTCAATATTTGATAGGACTGGTTGTCGAGTTTGCTGATTTCATTCGCGCTGAAGCCCGAGGAGGCGAGAAGCGATTTACCGGATTCACCCTGACTGCGGAGGATAGCGCGGGCGGCGTTGTCACGGGCGGAGGCTCGCTGGTCCGGGTCCTGAATGGTGGCGGCCCAGTCGAGACCCGCGGGACCGTCGGTGGCGGCCACCCGGCCGGCGAGAGACGCCGCCATGCCGTCATAGGCAGGGTGACCGGCATGCTCCTCGAGCCAGGAGCCGGCGGCGGCGGGATCCTTTTGAGACCATGCATCCAGCACACGGGCGTAACCCTGGCTGGTTTTATTGATCGCGGAGCCCTCTCCCATGCCCAGGGATTCCAGCCAGCGCAGCGCCTCTCCGGGAGACGAAGCCGCCAGCCCCGCGGCCACCTCCGGGATGCCGTTGCCGTTCATGAATTTCTGCCGGCCCATGCGGGTGATCCATTCGGCGGCTCCCGCCGGGTCGCGCTGCATCATCGCGCTGACGAGCTCGTCGAAGGCGCGCTCCTTGTAGAGAACATTGTGCTCGTCCACGGGAATATCGGTGAACCAGCGCTGGGCCTCCGGCACTCCTCCGGCTGCGAGCGCCCGCTGAATGAACAGGGAGCGGAACTGGTCTCTCATGGTGCTGCGCGGCTGACTGCTTGCAAAGGCGGAGGCGGCATCGAAGTCTGTCAGCGACCAGCCGTCGATGAGGCCGAACGCAAGGTCCGTGCGGACGTCGCCCGCTTCGGTCTGCTCCAGCCATGCGCGGGCGCTCTCCGGTGAAGACTGAGCCCATCCGGCGAGGGCCGCCATGGACTCACTGGAGGAGTTGGGTTTGCCGTCCGCACCGAAACAGTTTGCCAGGGCCGCCCTGCCGTCCAGCCGGCCCCAGGCGCGGAGGAAATGGCGGTGCTCCACTTCATACTGGCTGCCGTTGTTCTCCTGGCGCAGCCGTTTGAAAAGCTCCGCCACTTGCGGGGCGGATTCGGCGGTGAGCGAAGCCATGAGGGCAGCCAGCCGCTGAGAGCGCTGGAGAGGGTCGGAGGTTTTGAGCGCGAGTTCCCAGTCGGAGGC
>DATAIE010000474.1:0-6104 GCA_036262875.1 Verrucomicrobiales bacterium | reverse complement strand
ACGTGAACGAGAACATGGTCTCCGGGAGCGACATGACCAATCTGGTCGCGGATCGGCAGGAGCAGGTCTTTGTCGAGTCCCCAGTAGAGAAATGTCCCGGTGCCTGGATAATAGCTCACCACTTCGAGCATGGCGAACCCGCCCGCCATCACCAGCGGTTCCGCTGTCGTGGCCACGAGCCGGTCCTCCGAATCGCAGTAGAGAAAAACATCCACCGGCTCCCCTGGTCCCTTCCCCGCCGGCAGGTTGCTTCCAGGCAGGAGGATTTCGCCGAGGTCCCCGCCATCGAGATAAAAACCGTGCGGGCTTTCCCGTAGAAGAGTGAGCGTATTGCGAATGCCTAGAACTGCCATGTGGCGAACCATAGACGCACCCGGCTTCCCGGGGAGCGAAAAGTTTCGCCTCTCACCATACCGCCCTTGAGGATTCAATGGCGCCGCGCGACACGAAGCCATGCCCTCTCCTCATCCCAAAGACCCGCTGCACGGCATGACGCTGGAGAAAATCCTTCTGATCATGGTGAAGGAGTACGGCTGGGAGCAGATGGCGAGGCTGGTGCCGGTGAGGTGCTTCATGTTCGACCCTACGATCAATTCCAGCCTGAAATTCCTGCGTCAAACGCCATGGGCCCGGCAAAAGGTGGAGTCGCTCTACTGCGATCACGTCAGGTGCGGGGAACCCGATTAACCGGTCCACCCACCCGGCACACCGGAGGAAGTTTGTGTAAAAATGCCGGGCTGGCGACGTAGAGTCTGGTGTTATGCTCCACATCGCGCCTTCCTCCTCCTGCCATCGCTTCTGTGATGGCACCTCCCGGCGGAATTTTCTGCGGATCGGCGCACTGGCTCCTCTGGGCCTCTCGCTTTCACAACTCCTGGCCTCGGACCGGCCCGGAAAACAGACGCGGGCCAAATCGGTTATCCTTATCTACCTCGGCGGCGGGATTTCGCACCATGACACGTTCGACATGAAGCCGGATGCCGTAGAGCAGATCCGCGGCAAGTACAAGAGTATCGCCACCACAGTCCCCGGTCTGAATATCTGTGAACTGCTTCCGAAGACAGCACAGGTCATGAATAAGGTGACTCTGGTGCGGAGCGGCACCCATGAGAATGACCACCACGAAACAGCTTCCAACTGGGTCCTGTCAGGGCGGTTCGGCTCCGCTTTCGGCGATCATCCGGCCATCGGTGCCATCGTGGCGCATGAAACGGGATTTTCCGGCATGGTGCCGCCCTATGTAGCCGTGCCGAAGAACCCGTCCTTCACATGGGAATTGGGCAAGAGCGTTTGGCTGGGTGGACGCTGCGAATCCTTCAAGGCGGGTAATCCGAATGATCCGAACTACCGCGTGCGCGATCTCTCCCAGCCGGGCGGCGTCACCCCGCAAATGCTGGAGCGGCGCAAATCACTGCTCGCTGCCGTGGATCATCTTTCCTCCACCGTGAAGGGCAACGACCAGATGGCCACCTACGACGAATTCGGGCGCAAGGCGGCAGAGATGGTGCTCTCTCCCCAGGCGCAGGCGGCTTTCGCCATCGATAAGGAGGATTCCAAACTGCGGGAGGAATACGGTCGCACCGAGTTTGGCCAGAGCGCACTGCTGGCACGCCGGCTGGTGGAAAACGGAGTGCGCTTTGTCACCGTCAACTACAGCGGCTGGGATCATCACGGCGAAATTTTCAAAGGCCTCGATAAAAAGCTGCCGGAATTTGATAACGGCTATTCCGCGCTCATTCGCGACATGGACCAGCGGGGGTTGCTCAAGGACACGCTCGTCCTCGCCATGGGCGAATTTGGCCGCACGCCTAAAATAAACGACAAAGCCGGGCGCGACCACTGGGGCCGCGCAGGCTCCATGCTCTGGGCCGGTGCCGGCATCGCTCAGGGCAAAGTCATCGGAGCCACTGATAAGAACGGGGCCTTCGTGACGGACCGCCCCGTGAGACCCGCGGATGTCGCGTGGACCCTGTATGACGCCCTCGGCATCGATCCCGCCAAAGAACTGCACACGCCGGAAGGCCGGCCCGTGAGCATCCTCGCCGAGGGCGCTACGGTAAATGAACTCTACGCCTGATGCGGGGTGTGGTCACAAACACGACTACATGGCTGCGGATCCTCTTTGCATCCCTGACCTGCACGTTCCTTCACGCAGACGAGCCGAAGAAAGAAACGGCCTCTATCACGGCGATCGAACCTGTGTCTCTCGTGACCAACAGCAAGGCCACTCTGAAGATTCGCGGATTCAAGTTGAAGGACGCCACCGAAATTCGCTTTCCCAAAGCGACCGGCATCAAAGCGGAGATCAAGGAAAAGAAGGATGCCGCCCAGCCCAACGGCCTTGAGAACAAGCAGGTGGGGGAATCACAGATTCTCGTCGAGATCGCCTTGCCTCCGGGGTTTGATCCCGGACCGCTGGAATTTGTCATTGCCACGCCTGCCGGTGAAGCCGCGGGTCGCTTCATCACCGCCATGGCAAAGAACGTGATCGAGGAAAAAGAGCCTAACAACGGATTCCGCACCGCTCAGAAACTGGAGCCAGGCAAGGTCGTGCGCGGCGCCTTTCAGCAGGACAAAGACGTGGATGTTTTTGAATACACTGCCCGTGCCGGACAAAAGCTGAAGGTGAGCGTCACCGGCGGCAGCACCCTGCTGATGGATGCTGCTCTCACCTGCTACGACAAAGACGGCCATCCTCTTGCCTCGGTGGACGATACGGACGGGCGCAATCCTTCCCTCACGCTTACGGCAGTGACCGGCGGATCTGTTTTCATTTGCGTCTCCGATGCTCACGACAAAGGCGGCGAGTGGCACAGTTACCTGCTTACCGTGGAGGAGCCCAAATGAGGACCGTAGTTCTCTGGTGCCTCCTTCTTTGCCCCGGTGGCACCCGCGCGGATGAGGCCGTTTCCTGGCACCGGCAAATCGTGCCTGTGCTCAAGGCCAACTGTATAAGCTGCCACAAGCCCGGTAAAGCGAAAGGCGGGCTGGATCTCACGACGCATGCAGCCCTGATGAAGGGTGACAAAAATGGTCCCGTGGTAAAACCCGGTGACACGAAAGGCAGTCCGCTGGTGGATGCCGTCTGCGGCGAAGAACCGGAAATGCCGAAGGACGGCGAGCCTCTCACCGCATCCGAAGTGGAGGTCATTTCACGATGGATCGGGCAGGGAGCGAAAGAAGATGCGCCCTCCGGCGATGGCTCCCGGAAGCCTGGTCAGCCACCCGTTTACATGCTGCTGCCCGCCGTTCACGCGATGGCCTGCTCCCCGGACGGCACGCTGCTGGCCGTGACCGGACGTCATGAAATTCTCCTGCACAAAGCCGACGGATCGGGAATTGTCGCGCGCCTGCCCGGGGAATCACCGCGCCTGGAAACCGTGTCGTTTTCCAGGGATGGAAAGTTGCTGGCCGCCTGTGGCGGCGCGTCTTCGGAGTTTGGCGAAATTCAAATCTGGAACGTGGAAAAGCGGGAACTCGTCCGTTCCATCCGGACTTCCAGCGACAGCCTCTTCGGCGTCGCGCTGTCTCCTGACAGTCAGCGCGTGGCGGTCGGTTGCGCCGACAAGCTGGTGCGCGTCTTCACCGTCGCGGACGGAAAAGAGGTCATGAAATGTGATAATCACCTCGACTGGGTTTTTGGCACTGCCTTCACCAATGACGGCCAGCGTCTCGCCACCGTGAGCCGTGACAAGGCCGCCAAGCTCATCAATACCGGCACGGGGCAACTCATCGATGACATCAACCGCCAGCGCGATCCCCTCCTCTGCCTGGCTCGCCATCCCAAGGATGACCTCGTCGCCACGGGCGGGAACGAGGGAAAGATACGCCTCTTCAAAATGGAGCCGCGCGGCGGACGTCTCAGCGAAGGGGATGACAAGGAAAACAGCTTCGTGCGCGAGTTTGAGCACATGGCATCGCCCATTCATGCCATCGCCTTCAGCCCGGACGGTTCATTGATTGCCTGCGGCGGAGAATCCGGAGAGGTCAGGATTTTCAAAACAGAAAACGGCCAGCGCGTGACCACCATCAAAGGAGAACACGGCCCCGTCTTCGCTCTCGCCTTTACCGCCGATGGAAAAAACCTCGCCACAGGCGGCTTCGATGGAAAAATCCGCCTCTGCGAGGCCACGAAAGGAACGCTGGTGAAGGAGTTCGACAGCGTGCCGCGAGGCTGACCCTGACGGGCACTATAGATTCTCAAGCAACAGCTCCACAGTGATCCCTGCCTGCCGCAGCACATTTTTCAAGGTGCCGGTTCGAACGGGATTGTGCATTGGCACAGTAACGTGAACTGTTCCACGTGCGAGTTGCACATGACTTCCGGTCTGCCGCTGAACGGTAAAGCCCTGCCGTCGGAGGGAATGAACAATTTCGCGTCCCGAAACGTCCCTTGGAAACTTCATGCCGGCACGAGGGTCACATCCTGGGTAAAATGAAGGAACACCCTGGCTGGCTGGTTCGATCCGAAATGACAGCGAACGGCATCCAATATGTTAGCCTGGAGATCGACCAGGGAATCCCCTTCCGCAGAAATGCCGCCGCCCCCCAGCGCGTCCCATGCGGCAGTGTAGCCGCCGCCTGCTTCGTCCGGCTCGACGATAAAGGTGATCGCATCGGGTGTTTCCATGTGAACAGGTAGCACTTTGAGGATCAGGTCGCCAGTTAAGAAATTCCTGGGAGGATCACCCGTGCCCGGCCACATTACTGAAAAAGACTGGCACCATCGGCGTCTGATGCCGCAGCAGAGACACTTTCTTTGAACGCGTGAAGGAACTGCTTGAGTTGAGAGGGGGTATATTTTTCCCGCATCTTCGCTCCGGCCGCTACGGCCAGCACATCGCAGCGTTCGTTTTCGGCATGTCCGGCATGACCTTTCACCCATTGCCAGGTGATCCGGTGCTTTGCGCTCTCGGCGTCGAGCGCCTGCCACAAAGCCACATTCTTGACGGGCTCTTTGGTGCTCGTGCGCCAGCCGCGGGCCTTCCAGCCTTTGACCCACTTCGTGATACCGTCCTTCAAGTACATCGAATCCGTCCACAGCACGATTTCACAGGAAACCCGGAGTCTTCTTAGGGCTTGCAGGGCCGCGGACAATTCCATCCGGTTGTTCGTCGTCGCCGGCTCTCCTCCGGAGATTTCCTTCCGCGTTTTTCCGCAGATCATTACCGCGCCCCATCCTCCGGGACCGGGATTTCCCTCGCAGGCTCCGTCCGTGTAGATCGTGACTTTCGGACGGACGGTGGAGGTGGAGGGGGGCGTATCAGCTGGCATTTCCTTGAATCAGTTCTCGAATCGCATCGCTCGTCACCCATTCAAGGACGGATTTCCCGTTCCTGTCTCTGAGAGCCGTGCTCACACCTCTCCGGAGAAACGCCCGAATGATTTCCTTCTGGGCACTCTTTGCCTTTTCCGCGCCGCTCCCGCCGCGACCCGTGTTTTGAACTGCGAGGTGAAAGGGCGTGGAACCGGAGTTGTTTTCAATCGTCGCATCCCCGCCTGCATCGAGAAGGCAGGTGACGGCGGCGGCACAACGGGTGCGCACGGCCCGGTGCAAAGGAGTCGCACCGTTCTTGTCCTGCGCATGAATATCGGCTCCCGCGTCGATCAGGAGACGGATCATCGCCACCTGCCGGTCCGGGTTCCAAAAGGGGCCGTCCAGATAACCGTCGGCTGCGTAGTGCAAAGGCTGGCTGCGGCGGCGGTTTCCTGCCGCCCCCGCGTCTGCGCCGGCTGCGAGCAACAGTTCCGCGATCTTCATCCGGTAGCCCGCAGCGGCGACATGCAGGGCAGTGTCTCCCGCATAAATCCAGTGGGCGATCGCCTGCTCGTGCCGGTCATCCGTTGCAGCCTCCTGTGAAAGACGGGGATCATTCCTGATCAACTTTTTCACCCTGGCAGGGTCATCCTCCAAGATTGCAGCGAATAAGGACCGGCAGGGATTGGACATCGTTCGTTCGCGGGTTGCTTTTCCTGATCGCCAGGCGGTATCATGCGCCGGGCCGGCAGCGCGCCAACCGCAGACCAGGGAATGTGTGCTTGCCCTGGAGGCATTGTTCCCGCAATTGGCATTCTTTTGCGTACGCTTTTTCCAACCCACCGGC
>DATAIE010000473.1:0-5093 GCA_036262875.1 Verrucomicrobiales bacterium | reverse complement strand
GAAGTGCAGCTTGCCGCGTTTCCACGACTCCGCCGCTTCGATGTGGACTTTGATCTGCCCGAAGCGTTCCTGCCGGAATTTCCGCCCGCCATTTTCCTGCAGAGCCGTCCGGAACTCGGAGACGTTTCCCGCGGCGAAGTGGTTTCGATCAACAATTTCCACCGCCTTTTCAAAGACATTCTTACGCCGGTGCAGCTTGATGGCCTGAGGCTGCTCGTTACCCCGATGCCGCAGGAGGAGTTTAACGCCACAGATGACCGCAAAACCGACCTGCCGAGCCTCGGTGTTACCTGCCTCGACTGCCATGTAAATGGACATACCACCGGGCAGTTCCATCTCAACCCCGACATCCGTCCGCAGGAAAGACGCTTTCGCCTCGATACCACCAGTCTGCGCGGGCTGTTTAATCAGCAAATCCACGGGTCCAAACGAAGCCTCCGCTCTGTGGAGGACTTTACCGAATTTGAGCAGCGCACCGCCTACTTCAACGGTGACCCCATTCACGCGATGAAAAAGGGCGTCCGCATCCTGGACCGCATTGAGGTGAGCCACATGGCGCAGTTTCAAAACATGCTGGATTTCCCACCGGCACCGAAGCTTGACCCTGTCACCGGACGCCTCCTCAAGGCGCAGGCTTCCGAGAGCGAAAAGCGCGGCGAGGAGATTTTCTTCGGTAAAGGCCAGTGCGCCTCCTGTCACACGCCGCCCTTCTATCTCGATCACCAGATGCATGAGCTCCATTTGGAGCGCTTCCTGAACGATCCGCCCGACGGGCCTGTTAAGACGTTCACGCTCCGCGGGATCAAAGAAAGCCCTCCCTACTTTCACGACGGGCGCTGCCTCACGCTGGAGGACACCGTGGAATTTTTCAACATCGTGCTCGGAACCAACCTCACAGCTGAAGAGAAGAAGGATCTGACGGCCTTCCTTCGCGTGCTGTAAAAAGTCCGCCTGGACCGGCCATGAGTCTCACCGCCTACCGACGCAAACGGAACTTTTCAAAAACGGCGGAGCCGCTTCCGGATTCTGCCGCAGCGGAAAAGGCCGCTTCATCAGGAACAGGAGTTCGTCATCGGGGGCTACACTCCCTCCGAGGGCAGCCGCATGCATTTTGGCTCCCTCATCGTGGGCGTGCACTCTCGCAAAAAGCTTATTGCCACCGGCAAGGTGGGAACCGGCTTCGATCATGCCCTTCTGAAATCCCTTCACGAACGCTTTCGCGGCATCGCGCGCGGCGACTGCCCCTTCGCGAATCTCCCCGCCGCCACAGCCGGCAAATGGGGGCAGGGCATAACCGCCGCAGAAATGAAGCGCTGCCACTGGCTTGACCCCGTTCTCGTGTGTCAGGTGAAATTTTCGGAGTGGACGCGGGACGGGCGGCTTCGCCAGCCTGTATTTTTAGGACTGCGGGAAGACAAAAGAGCGGAGGACGTTGTTCGCGAAAAAGCATCCTGAACCATGGCGGGCGGCACTGTCATCGAAATTGAGGGACGCTCCCTGATGAGTTTCACCAGCGCGGAAGTCCTCAAACGGGTTGCCAGGCTCGGCGACCTTTTTGCACCGGTTCTCGCTCTCAAACAAAAACTTCCCGCCTCCGCTGATCTTAAGGCCGTCATCGACGGACTTTAAAGCCGAAACGACATCTCCCCTTGGCCCGTCCTCAACATAACACCGACCTGCATGGAAGTGTGCCCGACTCGTGCGGGACTGCCCTCCTGTTGATTGACGTGCTCAATGATTTTCGTTTTGAGGGCGGCGCGGCCCTGGCAGCGGAAGCGATGCAGATCCTTGACGCTCTCGCAACGCTAAAGGCACTCGCTCGCGCGCATGGCGCGCCTGTTATTTACGTCAATGACAATGCTGGAAAGTGGAGAAGCGACGCCGGAGCCGTCCTGCGGAAAGCACTGGCTCCCAGCAGCCGGGGACGTCCTTTGGTACGCAGGTTGAAACCCGGTCCCCGCGATTATCTGATTCTCAAACCCAAACAGAGTGCGTTCTACGGGACGCCTCTTGAAATTATCCTCGACTACCTGAAGGTGCAGCGGCTGGTGATCGCCGGACTCACCGCCGACATTTGTATCTTCTTTACGGCGCAGGACGCCTTCGTGAGGGATTACGACATCGTCATTCCCTCCGACGCCGTGGCGAGTCAGTCCCGCGAAGCCGCCACCGCCGCGCTGAGGGAAATGAAGCGCCTCTTTCATGCGAGGATTTCGTCCGCCGCCGACATTAAGTGGCCCCGGTAAGGCTGTGCTTCCTTATGAATACCGGAATAGCTGGAAACCCTTCGAAACCTGCCGGTTAGCGGCTGGCCGGACCCTCCGACTCCAGTAATTTTTTCAATTCGCCACATCAAGGGTCTCTACCGAAGTCGCGGTGATCAGGAACTCGTTCTGTCCGAACTCGCGGGCGAACTGCTCCAGTCTGTCTTTGAACCACTCCCGGGCATCCTCCTCACCTGAGAGAACCCGCAGGATCACAATGCGGTCCCGAAAACGGTGCCCTCCGGTTTCCCATTCTCCTTCGCTCTCCTGAGGGAAATAGGTGAAGCCCCCGAAACGGTCCCGCAGCCGCTTTTTGAGGACTTCCAGTAATGCCTCTTCAATGAGTTCTCCGGAGTTTCCCGTTAGGGGCACATAAAGCTCAAACTGCAACATAGCAAAAAACGTGCGGGCGGCGGAAACGAATTCCGCTGCCCGCGATGTTCACAACCGGCAGGGAAAGGGTGTTTGTTATTTCTGTTCACTTTTCGGTGTCACGTCGCGAAAGGCCGAGGAACGCCGGTCCGAGCCGGACGGGAGCTCCTCTGAATCCGCGGTGCCGGCACGGGGATCGCCGGCTTCCTCCAAAGGCTCTTCTTCTGACCGGATGGGTTCCTCCGCAGGGGAACCGGACGCAGTGTCCTCGTCGTCAGGGGAGTCGTTTCGAGCGTCGAGGCTTTCCTCAAGAATTTCCTCCACGCTGCGAAGGGGATGGGCCTCTACGGCTGCCTCCGGCTCGGTTTCTTCAATAGCGTCGGGATCAGGCGGGGTGTTCTTATTCATCGTATAGTTAGAGGTTTCGGGAATAATTCAAATGCTCAAAGCGGGCCATCTGATGTTTCCCGGACAGCAAAGATCATGCGCGCTCCTAACGTGCATTTCTCCAGCCTCCACCGATCCGATCCGCCGCATCCCGCAAGGCCGGGCCTTTCTCCGAACCTGACATAAGGCTGCGCCCGTGCCGGCATAACCGCTTACAATGAGGCCGTCGAAGCTATGCGCCCTTGAAGGGACCCGGGAAAGATGTGGTTAAGAGCACCTACTGCGGCCCGCAGGAACTCGGCAGAGGGGCAGAGAAACCGTCAGGTCGTTTCGCCGCCCATGACCTCCAGAACCGTTCCGGTGATATAGGAGGAGTCCGCCTGGGAGGCTAAAAATACATAAGCGGGAGCCAGTTCCTCGGGCTGGGCCGGGCGGCCCATGGGCGAGTCCGCTCCGAACTTTGAAACCTCCTTCGGCGACAGCCCGTCATCCGCCGGATTAAGAGGGGTCCAGACCGGACCGGGAGCGACGGCGTTCACGCGAATCCCTCTGGGAATCAAGCTCTGGGCGAGCGCTTTGACGAACGCGTTGATGGCCCCTTTTGTGGCGGAATAATCCGGCAGTTTTGGCGACCCCAGCAGCCCCGTCTCAGAACTTGTAGCAATGATGGCGCTGCCCGGCTTGAGGTAGCGCATCGCGGCCCGGCAGAGCCGGAAGAGCGCATAGACATTCGTCTGAAAGGTGGCCTCGAATTCTTCGTCAGTAACATCCCCCAGCGACCTTTTGCGGTTCTGGTGCGCGGCATTGGAAATCAGAAGGTCCAGCCCGCCCATGGCCCGGGCGGCCTTTGTCACCAGTTCCCCGGGAAAGGAGAGCGAAGTGAGGTCTCCCGGAAAGAGGTGACACTCCCCGTCGAATTCTTCGACGACTCTTTTGGTTTCCTCGGCGTCTGATTGTTCCTCCGGAAGGTAGTTGATCGCGATCGTGGCCCCTTCTCTCGCAAACATCACGGCCACCGCCCGCCCGATCCCTGAATCCCCGCCGGTGATGAGAGCGGACTTTCCTTTGAGCTTGCCCGCTGCAAGATACTTCTCGGCTTTATATCGCGGATGAGGACTGAGGTCAGATTCCAGGCCGACGCCGGAAAGATGCTGCTCGGGAAAGGGCGGAGATGGAAGGGTGGACATTTCGATGAGTTCGGGTTCACGGGTGCTTCATGCAAATTTCCCGCCACGGAGGGCAAACGTCCCTGAGCGCAGGAGGAATGCCGTTCCGCCACTCAGAACGCCGGCGGGGAATTTCCTGGCGAGACCCTTGCATAACATCCGTGATCGCCGCGCCGCTCTTTCCGATGACCATGCTCAAAAAACTTCCGCGCCTTTTCAAGCTCGCCTTCAAGAAGTGGAGCACCGACAACGCGATGAGGATGGCCGCCTCCCTCTCCTACTATACCGCCTTCTCACTGGGGCCGCTTGTCCTGGCCGCCATCGCCGTGGCGGGCCTCATCTTCGGACATGAGGCCGCCAGCGGCCAAATCTACGACCAGTTGAAGGATACCCTCGGGCCCTCCATTGCGGAGGCGATCCAGGAACTGGTGAAAGCCGCCAGCAAACCCTCCCGGGGAATCTGGGGGACGATTCTGGCATTCGTTCTCGTTCTCTTTGGAGCCTCGGGTGTCTTCGGCGAGTTGAAGGATTCCCTTAACATCGTCTGGAAGGCGCAGCCGAAAGCGGGCAGCGGCATCTGGACATGGATTCAGGGGCGCTTCCTTTCCATCGGAATGGTCCTTGGCGTCTGTTTCCTTTTGCTGGTCTCGCTGGTCATCAATGCAGGCTTGGGAGCTGCCGGAAGCTACGGTCTTTCCATCCTGCCTGGTGTCCCGGTTCTGATGCAAACGCTCACCACCGTCGTTTCGTTCGGCCTCATCGCGGTTCTCTTTGCGGTTATGTTCAAGTATCTGCCCGACGTGAAGGTTGCCTGGCGCGATGTGTGGGTCGGGAGCGTCGTCACCGCATTGCTCTTTACGCTCGGTAAAACGGGACTGGAAATCTACATCGCCAAAGCCGCCCC
>DATAIE010000472.1:0-2745 GCA_036262875.1 Verrucomicrobiales bacterium | reverse complement strand
TACATTCACGAGGCTGGCACTGGCGATGACGACCGTGCCGGAGCGGAGCTCGATGGTGGTGCGCTGGTGCTCGGCGGAGGGCCAGAAAGCAGTGGATGACTGGACAACCCCGGTCGTCGAGAGAGGGGGCAGAACGATGCTGGCAGCGCTTTGGGCCAGGATGAGGCCCTGTCCGGGCTGGACTGCCAAAGATGCATTGAACGTATGGCAGGGAATGAGCTGGTTGTCGATGTAGACGGCCATGCCATTGAAATCGACGGGGGCCGAATCGCGGGGGATGTAAAATTCGATAAAGGGAGTCGGGGCCGCCGCATCGACCTGCACTTCGTTGATGACCACCCGCTCGCGGCGGTCGAATTCCACGGCACCGGAGTCCGGCGTGCCGTCGCGGACGACTCCGCGCTGATCCGTGCCCTCGACAGCGGCGACGGTGCCAATGGCGGGACTAAGAGGGCTGAGGCCGTAACTTTCCGTGGGGCCAATGCCCTTGAGGAGCGGAAGAAGCAAAGGCTGGACGCTGGACTGGTCGGAGATCTGATTGAGCAGGGAAATCAACTGCGGCTGACCTCCCTGAATGAGCGTGGTGCGCGCCGCATCGTCGGAGAGATTGCGTCCCTGGGAGAGAATCTGGCCGCTGCCTGCGACGTGGAGGTTTCGCTGGGAGCCGTCTGCGAAGATCGAGCCGCGGGTGGTGACACGGCAGTTAAAAACATTGGAGTGTATGGAGGAGCCATTCCCGGCGGCGTCCTGATTTTCGGCGAAGGTGCATTGGGTGACGGTCACCGGGAAGATCACCTGAGGATTGAAGTTCTCGGCATAAAGCGCGCCGCCGCCAAAGCCGGTGGTGGAGCGCTGACGGTTTCCGGAAAAGGTGGTGCTGGTGAAGGAACAGGCTGCGCTGGTGTAGAGGGAGATGGCCCCTCCACCGAGACCGAGCGCCGGGTCGGTGGAGTTTCCTTTGAGAAGGCAGTGGTCCATGTTGAGGGAGCCCTCCTCCACGTCGATGGCACCGCCCCACTGGGCCGCGCGGCAATCGGTGACGGCACAATAACTCAACGTCAGGTTGCCGGGGGCATTGGAAGGCTGCAGGGGATTCCTTCCGACCTGGAATGCGCCGCCTCCGCCGGCCTGCGCGATGCCCTGGGTCAGCGTCAGTCCCTCCATGCTCACGGTAGCCTGCACCTGGAACAAACGCGAGTCCGGCTGGCTGTTGCCGTCATAGTCGCCGCTGATGGTCAGGAGGTCCGCACCGGGTCCCTTGAAACGGAGGTGCTTTGTCAGCACCAGGGCGGGCAGGGCGGGATTGATCCGGATCACCACCGGGTAGGCAGCGAAGGCGAAGGTGATGACGTCATTGTCCTTCGCATTCGCCAGGGCGTAGCGCAGGGTGCCGGGCAGCGGAGGAACGGCGAGGTCACCTTTGGCGGTGACCAGAAAATTGCGGGAGGCGTTGGCCAGAACGATCGAGAAAGAGCGGATCGTGTGATTCTGGAGAGCATCCGAGACATCAAGGGTGAACGTGGTGTAGCCCGGGAGATTGGGCGGGAATGAATAGTTGGGATTGGGGACAAAGGTCAGGCCGCGCAGGGCGACAGTGACCGGCGAAACCGTTTGGCCGTGAGTATCCGCGATCCCCGAGAAGGTATAGATCCGGGAGCCGGGAGGCGTTTCAACGAAGCCGCCGAGATTGGTGAAACTGCCTTTGGCCGGATCGTCCAGCGTGACCGTGATGGTGACCTGCGGCACGGCGTCATCGTCCTCGACAGAGAGACCGGAAAAAGGCGAAACCGGCGGGTTTTGAGAAACGGACTGAATCCCCGAAGGAATGCCCACGATCGCTGGTGCTCCGTTCACGGACAGCGTGGCCACCTTCGTTTGGCTGTTGGATTTCGATGCTGTGCCGTCCGTAACCGATAGAGTCAGGATGGTGGTCTCCGTGTCGCCGACCGCCACGCGGTTTGGTTTCGGAACAAATTTGGCAAGGCGCAGTTGCTGGGTCAGTTGCTGCGCGGTGCCTGTGATGGTAGCGGGCACCGACTCCCCGCGGGCCGGATCGTCGAGAGTAATGGTCGCCGTGAGGGGCTGAGGAACGCCGGGGGAAATGAAATCCGGGTCGGTGATGGTGACTGATTTGAAAGGAAAAACGTCCGGTGCGCCGGGGTCATCCGTGGTGAACTGCAACTGGGTGGTAATCCCCGCGATATCCGGGGGATCGTTCGTATTGCCAATGGTGAGGCTGCCGGTGGCGGTGACGGAGCCGGAAGAGGAGCAACTGAACTGAGCGGTGGCCGAGCCCTCCACGGGGAAGGGCTGATAGCGGACATTTTGTATCGCTGCCTGCAACTGAGCCGCAGTGCCGGTGAGCGGTGTGCCGATGATGAGGGTCCCTTTAGCGGTGCCGGTTTCGGTAAGAGTGAGAGTGAGAACCTTCGATTCGTCGCCGATGTCAGGGTCGACGATAGAGATGCGAAACGGTTTGGACTCTCCGGCGTCCGGGATGGTGGACGGGCTGAAGGACAGCGTGAGGACAGGCGCGTCATTGATCGAGTGGACACTGATGTTTCCGTTGATCTCATCCGAAGAGGTGCTGTCGGAGACGGTGAGCTTGATGGAAAAGGCCTCCGTGGTACCGCCCGCAGTGAGATTGGGAGTCGGGTCAAAGGTGGCAGCGCGGATCTGAGTGGTGGCAGCCGCCGGACTGAGGGCGGGGTAGGTGAAAACATATTCCGAACCCACCTCGGTCTT
>DATAIE010000471.1:0-2824 GCA_036262875.1 Verrucomicrobiales bacterium | reverse complement strand
TTCCTTCGGATTTCTGGCTTCTGGTTTCGTCATTTCGCTAATACGACGGCTTTGACCGGAACAACTCCTCCGCCGCGTGGGCGATCGCTTCCCTCAGCATATTCTCCAGGGCGGCGGGAGTGAGATCGTTGCTGAGCTGCTCGAAATAAGCCCACGCCGCCTCCTGGGCGTTGCCTTTGAGCCGGGCGTTGCGGGCCTCGCGCATGATGTGCTCGGGGGCCTGGGCGTGGCTGAGCTGAGAGGCGAAATTCCGGCCGCCGGCGCCGATGGCGCTGACGATGGCCACCATGAGGCGCACGGCGGACTCATGGGTGGTGAGCTGCCGGTCGAGGCTTTCCCGGTCGGTTCCCGTGAGAAAATCACGCATGGCCTGCACGAGGACACTGCGTCCCGGAGGGGACTGGATGCGCGAGGCGGGCGCCAGCTTCTTCCACAGCGGCCAGATGGTGGACACGAGGCGGTCCATCTGTTCCGTGTGCTGGAGGAGCACATCCATGATGCTGAACACCCAGTAGAGATCCAGCGGGCGCACGGAATCGAGGTCGTCGATTTCGAGGCGTGCTTTGAGCACTTCGATTTTCAGCACCGCCATCTGTTCGCGCCCGGCGTCCATCGCCACCAGGCCGCCCGCCATGCGGGAGGGACGCTCGACCGGTTTGCGGATGACGCCGGCGGCGGTCAGTTTGGCTTCGATGCGGGATTTCTGGTCGCCGTCGAGAGCGGCCCAGGATTCCGCCAGCTGAGTGGCGAGATCCTCCGGTGAAGAGGGCGGCATGACGAACGGCACACCCATGCCCGTATCGACCGGGGACATGTCGGCGGGTGCCCGTTCGAGGCCGGGAAAACGGGAGAGCAGTTCCCGCAGTCCCTCGCGGCGGCCGTTGGCCGGCAGCTCCGCGGCGAGGTGCTCCATCTCCGCGGAGAGATGCGCCTGCTGCGCCGCCGGGGCCATGTCCGCGGTGCTGGCCTGCACCCAGCGCAGGCGTTGCGCAGTGCGCTCGGCCCATTCGGCTGGATTGATCTTTTCGCTGATAGCCATGCGTGCTGCGGAGAAAACCGGTTAGTTCGCCGAGCCGGAGCGGCTTCTCATGTACTCCACGAGGCGCTGAAAGGTCTTGCGGGTTTCCTCCTTTACGAGCACGGCATAGACTTCCACGACACGGTTGGAGGCCTCATCGCCGCGACCCAGCACATCGGTCGCGCCGTAGTCGCCGGTGAACTTCGGATGGATCTTGAACTCCGGGGCCTTGAGCACGGCCTCGACCGAAGAGGCGCGGGCCATGCTGATGGCGATATTGCTGGCCAGGGTACCCGACCGGGAGGCGTACCCGATGACGATGAAGTCCATGGATTCCCGCTCGCTGCCTTTCACTTCCGGCGCGTTGCGGAGTGCCTCCCGCAGTTTGTCGCGTTCCTCAGGGGAAACCGACTTCTCTCCGTTACCGAATTTCACCGTGGCGATTTTCCGGGCGGCCTCCACCTGGTTTACGGCAAGCCGCATTTGAGCTTTGTCCGATTCCTCAAACCGCGACTTGTCGATGCGGTCGCTCAGCATTTCGAGCATGGCCGGTTCCAGGGTCCGGGGCTTTTGGGGTTCCACCTTTGGCGGATTGGTGGTCTTGGGATCGGTGCCGGTGGTCTTGGGGTCAGTGCCGGTGGTCTTGGGATCAGTGCCGGTGGTCTTGGGATCGGTGCCGGTGGTCTTGGGATCAGTGCCGGTGGTCTTGGGATCAGTGCCGGTGGTCTTCGGATCAGTGCCGGTGGTCTTGGGATCAGTGCCGGTGGTCTTCGGATCAGTGACGGTCACTTCGACCTTCTTCGGCTCCGGCTTCACCACGACCTTGTAAGAGAAAGGCTTCGATTTTTGCTCCTCGTTTTCAGCATCGACCGTGAATTTGATCTCCCCGTCCTTTTTCGGTGTCCCTTCCAGAACGGCCACTTTCCGGTTAGTGTCGACTTTGACGCTGAGGCCGCTCTCTTCGAGGCCCTTCGCCGTCGCCTTCACACATCCCCGGGCCAGTTCCTGGACGCCCGCCACGAGCGGCACGCCGACCATCAGTTCGCGGAGCTTGCCGCCGCTGGTGTCGCGCACATCCTCCGCGGTGATCTTCACGGTGAACTTCACGGGTGGGGATTCCGCACCGCCCTCGGCTTTGGCAACGACAGAGAAGGCGTGCTCGCCGGTTTTGGTGGTGTCTCCTTTGATCAACTGAGCCTTGGTGCCGTCGCCAAAGTCCTTCACCGAAGGATCCAGATAGAGTCCGTCCGGCAGTTCGTCCGCATTCTTCGCGATCACCATCGCCGCATTGCGGAACTTGATTTCGAATTCGGTGTCTGTGCCTGCCACGCGGGTCCATTCACCGCTCTGCGCAAGCACTTCCGGCTTTTTGTTAAACAGGAAGAACCACGCCGCCGCTCCGCCGCCGCCGAGCAGCAGCAGCAGGATGATTACGAGAGGCGCGGCGCTTTTCTTTTTTTGCTTCGGCGGCAGTTGTGGGGTGACGGGGGCTGTAGTGACCGGCGGAGGTCCCTGACGCACCGCGCCTTTGTCAGGCATGACCCACGAGTTCTGTTCTCCCTCCTCCGCCTCCCGCCGGCGGGCGGGGTCCTCGGTCGCGGTGCGCACGGGGATGGGAGGAGTGGAATGAAAAGGCTCAGGGTCGGTCGGAATGACCGGCAGGGGCGGGATGGCAGGCGTGGAGCCGCCGCCGCCGCCGATGGCATCCAGCGCCGCTTCGCGGGAAGGGGCGGTTTCAAAGATCCGGTCCAGCCCGTTGGACCGCAATGCGTCCATGACTTCATAGGAGGGCGCCGCGAGGATCAG
>DATAIE010000470.1:0-14014 GCA_036262875.1 Verrucomicrobiales bacterium | reverse complement strand
ATGGCGTAAAAACGGCTTACATGACCATCCCGCCGTCAACCACCAGCACCTGACCCGTGACATAGCGGGCCTGTTCGCTCGCAAGGTAGAGAGCCGCCGCGGCGACGTCCTCCACGGTGCCCAGAGAACCGAGGGGGACCCGGTCCTGAATCGCCTTTCTTTGCTCTTCGCTCAGCGCTCCGGTCATATCCGTGCTGATGAATCCAGGCGCGATGGCGTTCGCAGTTACTTCGCGGCCCGCGAACTCCCGTGCGAGGCTTTTCGTCAGTCCGATCAGGCCCGCTTTGCTGGCCGCGTAGTTCGCCTGCCCGGCATTGCCGATGAGGCCGATGACACTGGCGACATTGATGATCCGCCCGTGTTTCTGGCGGAGGAGCGTTCTCTGAAAGGCCTTCACCGTATTAAAAGCCCCTTTGAGATTGGTATCGATCACGGTGTTCCAGTCTTCGTCGGTCATGCGCAGCACCAGACCGTCACGCGTGACCCCGGCGTTGTTTACGAGGATTTCCACTTTTCCAAAATCCGCCACCACCTGTTTCCCCAGCGCCGCAACGGCGGCGGAGTCCGCCACATCCACCGCATAGGGACGGGCAGCATCAGGACGCTCTGCATTGATGAGCGCGGCCGTCGCCGCAGAGTTGCTTTCCGTGCGACTGACCACCGCCACCTTCGCTCCCGCCCGCGCAAACGTCAGAGCGATCGCCTGACCAATACCCCGGCCCGCGCCGGTCACGACTGCGACTTTATCTGTGAGTTGAAACATACCTTCCTGTTTCATGTCCGGGCGTCTATGGCAAACCGGAATTGCGCCGAACCGCAACCGGATCGGCAACCTGCCAGATTTCCGCCCGCATTGGCGCCAGCACCTTCCGTTCCGCGTCATTGAACCGGGCCGGAAGCGGTGCCCGGATAAAAAGCCATGCCGTGAGACTGGCCAGCGCCAGGTTGAAGATGAAGACTCCCGCCGCATGACCGCGGTGAAATTCACGGAAAACCACACGCGTTCCCGCGGAATGGTCCCAAAGCGTACCGCCATACCGCTGAAAATGCCAAAATGAATAGAGCCATTGAGCCAGAGGAAGCAGGGTATCGGCCGGCAGGCCAAATCCAAATCCCCCCGCCCACACCAGCACAGACCGTTTCAAGGCGGCGCCAAAGGAGGGCCGCTGCCCCTCCTTGTTTGCCACTACCCGCAGCCCGAGAATCAGCCTTCCCGGCGTCCACCCCAGCGTGCACAGCATAACCGTTTCCACGGGGATCCACACGAGCGGCGGCACCAGAACGAGGAGCCACGGGCGCGGGAAAAACAGCGTCCAGAGATCCGTCCAGCCAAACCCAGCCGCCACGAAGACCGTCACGACTGCCGCAATGAACATATCCAACTGACGCGCAAAAAAACGACGCCAGCCAAGCGCCCGCCTCTGCCGAAGCACGGCCAGAGTCAGTTCCAGCGTCAATTCAGCCGGCGTCACGACCTTTCGAAGCGCCTCCATTTGGGGATTTTCCTCTTCGGCAGGAAGCGGAGCGGGCTTCTTCAGAACACTTTTCAATGAATCCGTTTCCTCAAGCGGCTGCCACTTCTCCATTCCCTCGTGCCACACCACATCCCCCGGCGTGAGTTCCCCGTCTTCCAGCATTTCCTTCAGGAGGAATGGCTGGTAGGGACCCCGCCGTTTTCCATCCTTCATGACATAAACATCCATTCCTTAAAGAACGGCCAGGGAGAAGCGGGGTGCAACGGAGATTTCCCTGGCACCGGCAAAGTGAGCGAATGACAAATCCGGATTTCGGACTTTGCATCCGCTCTGAACATGACCTCCCCCTTCGACCAAATTCTCGACCGGACCGGAACCGGCAGCCTGAAATGGAGCCGCTATGAAGGCCGCGACATCCTGCCCATGTGGGTGGCTGACATGGACTTTAAATCCCCGCCTCCGATCATCGCGGCGCTGGAGCGGCGGGTGGCCCACGGATGCTTTGGCTACAGCACGGCCCATCCGGGCATGGCCGACGCGGTGTGCCGCCATCTTCAGAACGTTCACGGCGTCACCATCGACCCTTCATGGATCGTATGGATGCCGGGGATGGTGGTCGGCCTCGCCATGTGTGCCTGTCTCGCGGGGGAACCTGGCGATGAAATTCTCACCTTCACGCCGGTCTATCCCCCGTTTCTCAAAGTCCATCACGATGCCCGCCGGCAGCTCCTTACGGTGCCGCTCGCGGAGGAGAACGGACGCCATACGTTCGACTTCGAAGCCATGGAAAAGGCCGTAACGCCGCGCACGAAGATGGTCCTGCTGTGCAGCCCGCACAATCCCGTCGGCCGCGTTTGGACACGCGCGGAACTCGACCGGCTCGCGGATTTCTGTGTGCGCCATGACCTTCTCCTGATTTCCGATGAAATCCATTGTGACCTTCTCCTGGAGCCGGAAACCGCGCCGCATGTGCCCGCTTTGACATTGGAAGGCCCCATCCGCCAGCGTACCATCACGCTCATGGCGGCGAGCAAAACCTACAATATTCCCGGCCTCGGGCTCAGCTTTGCCATTATTCCGGACGACTCTCTGCGCCGGCGTTTTGCGCTGACAAAAAACACATTCGTCGCCGAGATCAGCCCCATGTCTTTTCACGCCACCCAGGCGGCGTTTTCAGAATGTGAGGACTGGCGCCAGGCCCTGTGCCGCTATCTGCGCCGCAACCGCGACCACCTTGCCGCCTTTCTTGCCGCTAAAGCGCCTTCCGTGAAAATGCCGCACATGGAGGCCACCTACCTCGCATGGCTCGATGTACGCGCCCTCAATCTCCCGCAGCCCGCGGCTCACTTCGAGTCTCACGGTCTGGCCCTGAACAACGGCGCGGACTTCGGAAGCCCCGGCTATGTGCGGCTCAACTTTGGCTGCCCCATGGCCACGCTGGAGGAGGGACTGCGGAGATTTGAAGCGGCGCTGCCTTGATCCTGGGTGAAGCCGGACCGTATTTCCGGTTTCGGAGTTCCCCGTTTCGGACCAGGGACTGACGCATGAAGCGCCGCACAGCCCTCGCACTCCTGTCTACAGGTATTGCCGGTCCCCTCCAGGCGTCCCCCCGCGATCCCGCGCTGAAACCGCTGCGCGCCTGCCGGCAACTGCTGAGGGTGGAAACAGCGGGCTGGAAATCGCCCGCGGGGATTCTGACTCTTTGGATGCGGAATAAAGACGATTCCGCATGGCAGCCAGCCGGACCGCCCCTCCCTGTCATGGTTGGCAAAGGCGGGCTGCGGTGGGGACGCGGACTGCACAAGGTGCCGGACGGAGGCGTCATCAAACAGGAAGGGGATCTGTGCAGCCCGGCGGGGATCTTTCGCCTGGACACTGCCTTCGGTGTCATGCCGGCAAAGCAGGCAGCCGTCCGCTGGCCATGGCAGCAGATGACCCCGGCCCACGCTGGCGTGGATGATCCCCGCTCCCGGTTCTACAACCGGATCGTGGATTCCGCGCGGGTAAGGAACGACTGGAAGAGCGCGGAAAATATGATGCCCAAAAGCGGGGCCTACCGCTGTGGAGTCGTGGTCCGGCACAACTGGGACCAGAAACCCGGAGCCGGCTCCTGCATTTTCCTCCACGTTCGCACCGCTGGCCCCACCGTGGGATGCACCTCCATGACGGAAGCCGCCATGCTCAGAGTAATCCGCTGGCTCGATCCGTCGGCAAACCCGCTGCTGGTTCAACTGCCGGCGGCCGAATGGAAAACCCGGGCCTCCGAATGGGGCCTCCCGGCACTTTCCCCGATTCCGAAAAAAGGGGCGCGCGCGGAACGTTGAGAAAGGGGAGCCGTTTACTCCCCCCTCCCCGTTCGTCGAAGAATGAAGTTCCCCATCACCCTCCTGCTCAGTCTCGTTGCCGCCTGCGGTGCCCGCGCTCAGCGGCTGGACTATGAAGAGGAACCGCACAATTACTGGAGCGCTCCGGTTTCAGACACCTGCACGGACCTGGACAAGGCGCTGGCGAACGGGGCTCTCAAGCTCACCCTTTCCGACGGAAAGACGATGGTCCGGCAAGTGCTCGACTCCCTGAAAGTGCCCGCCGAATCCCAGGTGCTGGTGTTCTCGAAAACGAGCCTCCAGCGGGACCGCATCTCCCCTTCCCGTCCGAGAGCACTCTACTTTAACGACGAATGCTACGTTGGCTGGGTTCCCGGCGGGCTGGTGGAGTTCGCAGGCATGGACCCGCACCTCGGTCCGGTCTTTTATTCCCTCAACCCGGAGCGCATGGACCGCGCGGTGCCCCGGCTGGACCGCTCGGACGAGTGCATCAACTGCCACGCGGGCAGCATGACGAATCGCGTGCCCGGCCTCATGCTGCGTTCGGTGTATCCGGACAGCGACGGCTCCCTCCTTCTTCAGATGGGCACGTCTCTCATTGATCACACGAGTCCCATCTCCGAGCGCTGGGGCGGGTGGTACGTGACCGGCACGCATGGCAGCGTGGAGCACATGGGGAACGTGACCGCCACGCGCGACAAGGACGGCAACATCACGCTCGACCGGAAAAAAGGAGCCAACGTGAAATCGCTGGCTCCGTATTTCGACACCTCCCGCTACCTTCGGGATGACAGTGACATCGTGGCCCTCATGACCATGGAGCATCAGGTGGCCATGCACAGCCGTCTGGTGGAAGCCGCCTATGATGTCCGCATGGCGATCTCCCGGCAAACATCGCTGCGCAAGGAACTGGGTGAACCGGCGACGGAGGAACTGGTCGGTTCCACCAAAGTGGTGGCGGCCAGTCACTGTGAAAAGGTGCTGAAGTGCCTGCTCTTCTGCGAGGAGGCCGCCATGCCGGACGGCGGAGTGGATGGCGGCCCTGCCTTCCAGGATGCCTTCCGCTCCAACCGCCGCGCCTCGAAGGAGGGCAAGTCGCTCAAGGATTTCCAACTGCTCACCCGCCTTTTTAAATATCGCTGCAGTTATCTCATCTACAGCCGTTCGTGGGAGGCGCTGCCGCAAAAGTTCCGCGATGTGCTCTACCGGCGTCTCTTCGACATTCTCACCGCGACCACGCCCGTCAAAGGGTACGAGCATTTGAGCGCCGGCGAGCGCCGCGAGATTCTGGAAATCCTCCGGGACACAAAGCAGGGCCTGCCGGCGTACTGGAAAGAGTAGCGGCCGCCGGGAGGGTGCCTTTGAAGATTGCAGGGCGGCGTTTGATGTCTATGTACGGGCCATGATCCCCGCCTTCCAAAAGGACGACGCTCTTCTGGCCGATATTACCGCCGCGGAATGCGGCGAAAACGTGTTCCATCTTTGGTGGCTGGGGCAGAGCGGGTTTCTTCTCCAGTGGAACGGCAGGCATTTGCTGCTCGACCCCTATCTTTCCGATTCACTCACCGAAAAATACGCGGCGACCGACAAGCCCCACGTGCGGATCAGCGAGAGGGTCGTTTCGCCCGAACGGCTGAACATGATCGACGTGGTGACCTCCAGTCACAATCACACCGACCACCTTGATGCGGCCACCCTCGTTCCGCTCGCGGCGGCCAATCCCGGGCTGCAAATGGTCCTGCCGGCGGCGAATGTCGCTTTTGCACGCCAGCGCCTGGGAACGGCCCCGGAAATGACCGGACTGGACGACGGCACTTCCGCGACGGTGGCCGGGTTCCATTTCACAGGAATCGCGGCGGCTCACAACGACATCGCCCGCGACGCGGAGGGCCGTTGTCTTTATCTCGGATTCATTCTGCGCTTCGGGCCGTTCTGCGTCTACCACAGCGGGGACACGCTTTGGCACGACGGTCTGGTGACCGCCCTGCGAAAGGCCGCTCCGGACATCGCACTCGTCCCCATCAACGGCAATCGACCGGAACGGCGGGTGGCCGGAAATCTCAACGGAACCGAAGCTGCCGCACTGGCAAAGGCGAGTGCCGCCCGTCTCGCGGTGCCCCATCATTTCGACCTTTTCGCGTTTAATACTGAGACGCCCGAAGAGTTTACAAATGCCTGTGCAAGGCTCAGCCAGCCCTGCAGAGTCCTTCGGCCAGGTGAAAGACTCACCACCTCAAGGGATCACGCGTTATAGTCTGAGTCCGGCGGTTTTTTTAGATTCAAGACAATCTTTGCGGCCCAAAATCTAAGCATCCCTTGTTGAATCCCCTTAAATGGCGGTTCCCGTGGGCGTTTTTCCGGGCTGGAATCTTCGCTAAGTGGATTATTTTGAAAAAACCTGCAATTCAGACTTGATAATTTGTCGCTTTAAACTATCTATCCTCGCGAAAGCTGCCCCTTAGGCACAATGACTTATAGATTTTACGAAAATTTCGTGGACGCCCCCCTTAGGTGAACTATAATTACCCAAACCCGCATAAATTTTGGAAATGCAAACAGCCGAAGAATCAAAAACCTCCATCCGGAAAGACGCAGGAAAGCTGGCGGACTTCATTATGTTCACGCAGCGCAGTTTCCTGCTCAATCTTTCCAAGGAGTTGAACAAAGGCAGCGTCTCTTACGCTCAGTTTTTCCTCCTGGGGTATCTCGCCAACGAGAACTTCCTCACGATGACGGACATCTCCAAGAAGATGGGGCACAGCACCGCCGCTGCCACCGGTCTCGTCGACCGCCTTGAAAAGCTCGGCTACGTGCAGCGTCTTCACGCGAGCGAAGACCGCCGCAAGGTCATGGTGCAAATTACAAAGAAGGGCGTCGATCTCGTGGAGCGCATCCGCGAAGACATCGTCTCCAGCCTCGTCACCCTCATGGTCGACCTCGATGAAAACGAGCAGGACGCCCTTCTGAAGACTTACGGAAAGATTTCCACCTTCGTGCGCTCGAATTGAGCTGCGGAGCGGGTTCTCCCTCCAGAGAAACCAAAAAGCCGGACGGGAAACCGTCCGGCTTTTTTCATTCTACAAGAACTTCGCCCGGAGGTAGGCGAGGTGGTACTCCGCCTGCGTGGTCTCACCGGTGGCGTGGAGCATGAGGTCCGGAGCGGAGTAGCGGCGACCGGGAGCGTGAACGTTTTGGCGCAGCCAGGCGAGGAGGGTGGCGTACTCGCCTTTGGCCAGTTCCGCATCCAGCGACGGGTGCGCCCGGCGGGCGGCCCGCATGAGTTGAGAGGCGTTCAGATTCCCGAGCGTGTAGGTGGCGAAATAGCCAAAGCCCCCGAAACTCCAGTGGATATCCTGGAGACAGCCGCGGGCGTCGTCCGGGACTTCGAGGCCGAGGAGTTCGCGGAATTTCGCGTTCCATGCGGCGGGAATATCGGCCACCGGCAGGTCGCCGTTGATGATGCGGCGCTCCAGTTCGAAGCGCAGGATGATGTGCAGATCATAGGTGACCTCGTCCGCCTCGACACGAATGAAGCTCGGTGAGACACGGCGCGCCGCCGCGGCCACCTGAGCCGGCGTAAACTTCGCAAGCTGCGGGAAATGATGACAGGCGCGCGGCAGCCAGTGCTCCCAAAACGCCTCGCTGCCGCCGATGTGGTTTTCCCACAACCGGCTCTGGCTTTCATGGATGCCGAGCGAACAGGCGTCCCCGGCAGGACAACCCCATTCGTCTTTACTCAGGCCCTGAGCGTAGAGGCCGTGCCCTGCTTCATGCAGCACGCCGTAAAACGAAGAGAAGAAGTCGGAGGTATCGTAACGGGTCGTGAGCCGCGTATCAAGCGGGCCGAGGTCGGTGCAAAACGGATGGGCGGTGGTATCGATGCGCCCGGCTTTGAAATCGAAGCCGAACGCTTCCGCCACATCTTTGTTAAAAGCCTGCTGCGCGGCGATGGGATAATCGCCTTTCAGCAAATCCTCCGGCTGGCGTGCGGAAACTTCCGTGGCCGGACCGACCAGAGCGGACTGGGCAGGGCCGAGGGTGGCGAAAACACCGGCGATCTCCGCCGTGCGCGCGCCGGGTTCGAATTCGTCGAGGAGCGCATCGTAACGGCACCCCTCCCAGCCGAGGCGGTCCGCCTTTTCCTGCACCAGGCGCACCAGCTTTTCCAGCATGGGCTGATAGTGGGCAAAATCCGAGCGCTTGCGGGCCTCGGCCCACACGTGAGTCGCCTGAGCCGTGGTGCGGGAAAGCTCCTCCACGAATTCAGGCGGCAGCTTCGCAGCGAGATCGTAGTCCCTGCGCCAGCCTCTGATGTTGGTCGCTTCGACGGTCCCGTCGGCAAAGCCGCTTGCTTCGCATTCGGAAATCCATCCGGCCACCTCCGGCGCGGTGGCCAACCGGTGCTGCTGGCCCGCCAGCCAGGCGAGTTGGTCTGCCCGCCAGTCTCCCGACTTGTCAGGAAGATACGTTTCCTGATCCCAGCCGAGAATGGCTCCGGTGCTGCGGACGAGCGCCACTTCGCGAAAACGGCGGTGCAATTTCTGATAGGGAGTTTCGTTCATGTGCATGCCTTGCGCGGCCCCTTCCCCGCTGCAAGGGCATCGCACGGCCTGCGTGATTCCCGGCGGCCGTCCGCTGCCCGGGTGGAATGAGCTTGAGCGCCCGGCGGCTTCGCCCTACAGAAGTGATATGGAACAAGCCACCGTCCTCATCGTCGATGATGAAAAGCACACCCGCGAAGGGCTCCGCCTCTCGCTGGAGGACGACTATGACGTTTACATTGCCTCCGACCGTGCCGAGGCCATGGAGGTTCTGAAGAACGAAAAAGTGGATGTGATGGTGACGGATCTTCGCCTCGGAGCGGACGACGGGATGGAACTGATCGGTCAGGCGCTGGCCATGCCTTACAAGCCTGTCGTCATCATGATGACCGCCTACGGCAGCGTGGACACCGCCGTGGAGGCCATGAAGCGGGGCGCTTATCACTTCGTTACCAAACCGCTGAACATCGAGGAACTGGACCTCCTGATCAAACGGGCGCTGCGCAGCCGCACGCTGGAGCACGAGAACGTCTCGCTGAAACAGCAGGTCACGGAGCGCTACGGGCTGGACCGGCTGCTGGGCCAGTCCGAGGCGATGAAACGGGTATTCGAAACCGTTTCCCAGGTGGCCCCCAGCCGGGCCACCGTCCTCATCGAGGGAGAGAGCGGCACGGGAAAGGAACTCGTTGCGCACGCCATCCACAATCTCAGCGACCGTCCCAAGGCCAAGCTGGTCATCGTCCACTGCGCGGCGCTCAGCGCCCAGTTGCTGGAGAGTGAACTCTTCGGTCACGAGCGGGGGGCCTTCACCGGCGCCATGGAGCGGCGGATCGGGAGGTTTGAAACCGCGGACGGCGGCACGCTCTTCCTCGATGAAATCGGTGAGATTGACCAGGCCACGCAGGTCAAACTGCTGCGCGCTCTGGGCGAACGCACGATCGAACGGGTGGGCGGGAATGCACCCATCAAAGTGGACGTGCGGGTCATTGCCGCGACGAACAAGAGCCTTGCCCGCCTCGTGGAGGACGGGAAGTTCCGCGAGGACCTCTATTTCCGCCTCAATGTCGTGAACATTCACCTGCCCTCCCTGCGGGAGCGACCAGACGATATCCCCCTGCTCGCGAGAGCGTTTTTGAAGGATCTGGCGAAGGAAAACAAAAAGGAGGTTCGCGAGATCAGCCAGGACGCGATGGACCTGCTGACCGCATACTCCTGGCCCGGCAATGTACGTGAACTGCGCACCGCCATCGAGCACGGCGTGGTGATGAGCAGCGGAAGCAAACTAACACTTCGCCACCTGCCCGCCAGCCTGCGCAGCGCCCCGCTGGTGCTGCCCGGCAGCCGTTCGTCGCACGACGCCCCGGCCCCCGCCGGTAAAAAGTCCGCCGTCTCATCCGGCGCTCTGCCTGCCGATCTCAATCTGCAGGAGATGGAGAACGTGTTTGTCCGCGAGGCGCTCCGCCGCACCGGAGAAAACCGCAGCGCCGCTGCCAAACTCCTGGGGATCAGCCGCCGGACACTCCACCGGAAACTGCATGAACTGGGACTCGTGGATTCCTCCGGCGACGAGGCATCATGAGAACCGGCTGCGGCAGTGGCCTCCTCGACTTCGCTCACGCCCAAAGATGGCCGGCGATCGTGTCCGCGAGGCCTCTTCCTTTTTCGGTCAGGCGGAGACGGTCACCGGTGACCTCCGCCAGTCCCGCGGCAGTGAGGTCCGGCAGCCGTTCGGGCCACGGAAGATAACTCAGGCTCACCCCGCGGTGTGTGCGCAATTCCAGTGCGATGCGTTCGCAGGCCCACTGCTCGCGGGTTAGGTGTTCGGTTTCGCGGCCCGTAAGGGGATCGAGAATATAGAGCGTCGTGTTTCCGGCATTCTTCCAGCGGGTGCGGTCGATCGTGGAAACGGCACTGGGGCCCAGGCCCAGATAGTCGGCACCGGCCCAGTAGCTTTGGTTATGGAGGGACTCGAAACCAGGACGCGAATAGTTCGAAATCTCGTAGTGAGCAAAGCCGGCGTCGCCGAGCATCGTCATGGCGAGGGAGAAGCAGTCGCCGTCGGCATTTTCGTCGCGGTGGTATTCACCGGAGGTCAGCTTGCGGAAGAACTCCGTGTCCTCTTCATAGGTGAGATTGTAAGCCGAGACATGATCAGGTCCGAGGTCGATGGTGCGCCGGAGTGTCTCGCGCCAGGTTTCCAGCGACTGCCCGGGCACGGAGAACATGAGATCGATATTCACGACCGGAAACCCGGCACGGCGGAGCACCTGAAACGCCTCCTCCGCCTCCGCAGGGGAATGATCGCGTCCCAGCACGCTGAGCGTGGGCGGGTCCCATGCCTGCACACCGAGGCTGGCGCGGGTGACACCGTTCTCCAGAAGCACCTCAGCCTTCCGCGGATTGATGGTGCGGGGATTCACCTCCACGGTCCACTCCCGCAGTCCGCTCATATCCATCGCGCTCCGGAACTCCGGCAGCCAGCGTTCGAGGTGCGCCGTGCTCAGCAGTGTCGGCGTGCCTCCTCCAAAATAAATGGTTTCCGGGCGAATGCGCCCCGGCCACTCGTTCAGCGCGGCCTCCAGTTCGCGGGAAATCGCCTTGAGAAACGCAGCGGTATCGGTGCTGCCGGGCTCGTGCTTATAGAAGGAGCAGTACGGACAGATGCGGTGGCAAAAAGGGATGTGAACGTAGAGGTGCCGCACCCAGGCCTCCATTGCAGTTGCGGGCTCTCTCATGCCGCCACCGCGCTGATCGGCTCCCTCCACTTTTTCCTCAGCCAGTAAAACAGCCCGGAACCTCCAAAAAGGGCCACCACATACCACTCCCAGTATTCCTGAAAATGGTTGGGGGCACGCTCAGACATCTGAAAGCCAAAGTCCTTGCCGGGCAGGGACGAACGCCCGTCAGCCGCGATCGTTTTCAGACAGAATTTTCTCCAAACGCCGGGGCGCAGTCCGCTCACGGTCGCCATGCCTTTTCCACCTTTGATGGTGTACTTCACTTCGTCGCCGCAGGGAATCCAGATTTTGGCCATGCCGCCCGCTTTAACCCGTTCCACGGTGGCAAAGTAGAGCTGGAATTTCCATCCTTCTCCTTTTGGCAAGTCCCATACGAAAGTCACCGCCTGATTATCATTTTCGATCTGAGGCTCGACGATGTTGATCCGCGGAACGGTGGCGTCCTCGTGCCCGTCCGGAGGAAAATAGCCATCGCGGCCATTCGTCACGCGTTTATCCATCTCCGCGCGTGTCATTGGTCTTGCGATCGGAGAGGGAATCCCCCCGAGCGCATTCCCCGCCCTCGTGCCCGCCGTGAGGGCGATAGCCGAATTCGGGACTTCCGCCTTGAGTTGCAGGTCGATGGGTGGCTCGACACCCGTGAGTGTAAACGTTTCCAGATTCGTCCCCGCCGTCGTCATGGGCGGCAGGACGACGAGCGCCACTTCCTCACCGGGCCCCAGTGGAAAGCCTTTTGGCGGCACCTTCGTATCGAGCGTAAAATTCTTCAACGCGCCCGGTACCAACAGGGCGGGACTTCCGCCTTCATTCCGCACCATGATACTGCGCTTCTCAGTCTTGATCGTCTCGGCGTCCAGCAGGCCGAATGTCACCTCTCCGGCGGGGGTCGCTCCGGATACAACCCTCAGAATGGCAGGAGCCGGGGCGGCTTTTATTTGGACCTCTTGATTGGCTTCGCCGCTGCTCAGCTTGAGTGATCCATTGAAGGACTTCGAAAATTCCCCTTTGATGCTCACCGGCAGGCTGGCTTTCCCGTCGGGTTCCACGGTCAGTTGATCGTTTGTCAGTGTCAGCCATTCGGGAGCCGTCGCCTTCACCGTCACCGGTGCCTCCCGGTCCAGGTTTTGCACTTCGAGAATACCCGTCCGCTCCAGCGTTTCAGCGTTCCACTTCAGAGTGTATTGCACGGGTGCCGTGAAGGGGGAAACGATGTTCGCCCGGAACCGCAGCTTCTTCCCGCCGGGCAGCGTGAGCGTCTCATCGAGCGTGGTGGCCGTGAGAGCATCACACTGAATCCGGCACTCGATGGAGGCGCCCGCGGCCAGTTCGAAATTCCCGTTTTCCGGTTTCAACCATCGCCATCCTTTCGGCGCGGACGGGTGGGCGATCCATGCCCCGTTGCCGCCATTCCGGATTTTAAAAGTGACTTCTTTGGGATGCCCCATCACCACCCGTCCGGCATCCGCCACTTCCTGCACGTCCAGTCTGGGGGCCGCGTCCGAAATACGGATGGTCACTCTTTCGGGCTCCGACGCCGGGGTTCCGTTCCCCTGGGCGTTGTAGGTGAAGACATCGGTCTCCCCTGTTTTGTCCGGAGAAGCCGTATAGACGACAGTGCCGGTCAGATTGTCTTTTTGCTTCACCCCTTCCACCTTTCCGAGGGTCGGCTCCTGAGTGATTTTGAAGGTGATCGCTCCCTGCGCGGTCTTGCCCTTGAGCTCGATTACGAGAGGAATGCCACGCACCGCATGGACCGTCATCGATTCAATGGCGGGAGATCCGGCCGGCCCCTTGATCTTCCGGTCCTTATTGATGTCCCCGCGCGCCGGGAATATCTGGCACAGCCAGAAAACCAGAAGGAGGGGAATGAGCCGGGGAAGCATAGCAGGCGGCTATCATGCATCGGCCCGCGGAATCGCGCAAATGGTAGTCTCAGGCGGGATGTCTCCGCTTCAACCAATCCTCTATGGATCAGAGTTCCTGCTCCATTTCAGCGCGCTCCTCCTGGAGATGATGCATGCCGATGAAGAAGAAGATCGCCTGCGAACTGAACAGCAGCAGCCACATCGCCCCCGCCGTCCCCAGCACCATCCACACCGTGCGCTGATGGCGGAGGGCATTTTCCAGTTCCTGCATCCGGCTCGCCTGCTGCAGTCTCCCGATGGAGCCGGAATACCGAAAGAGCTTTGTCGCCGCAAAGAGGCAGGCCGCGGCGAGGGCGAAGGCAAACACCATCTCCGCACGGCCCAGAATGACTGACCATGAAAACACGCTGTCCTCCGCGAACGGGCTCTCTTTCAGCTTTTCCAAATCACTGTTGAACTCAACCCATCGGGTCGCCGTTCTCACCGCCGCGAGGCACCCGAAGATAATGAACGCGAAGGCATTCACGTTCGTCCAGCCGCGGGTCGCGATAAGGCTCCGGACAATCGAACGCGGTGCCGGCACTGGCGCACCGGGAGCGGAGATCACCCGGGGCGCCGTACCCCGGGAGACATCCGGACGCGCACCGGGAGGGATAATCACGGGCTTCCGGGACTCAGCGGGCGGCGGGACGGAATCTTCGTTCATGAGAGGTTACCGGACGACAAAGACATAACCATAAAAGAACAGCCCGCCCACAAACAGAAAGGCGATGCCGAGAAACTTCCAGAACTCCTCGTGGCGATGCAGCGCGTGGATCATGTCCTTTTCGGCGTCATCCTTTTTGACCCGGCCAAGGGCCAGCACGCACTGGAGCAGCCGCAGCCCGGGCAGAAAAATCAAATTCGCGGCGATCATCACGAGGACGATCATCAGCTTCATCTGAAACGGCACCGTCTTGACGACCACCAACATATAAAAAACCATGGCTACCAGGAGAGTGCCGTTCACCATCAGCGCCGCGGAAACCATGATCATCCACCATCTCGAGGAGATCAGATAGTGCCTCGCTT
>DATAIE010000469.1:0-13779 GCA_036262875.1 Verrucomicrobiales bacterium | reverse complement strand
ATGCCGTAGCTCTTATCGGCAGCGCCGGGAATGATCTTGCGGAGGAAAATAATGCGGTCGTTCCATTCGCGGACGGCCACGTTGGCATTGCGAACCGCGGGGCGCTTGTCGCTAAGGGCGGTCAGTTCGTGATAGTGGGTGGCGAAGATGGTGCGGCACTGGACGTTGTCATGCAGATGCTCGGCGACGCTCCAGGCGATGGCGAGGCCGTCGAAGGTGGCGGTGCCCCGACCGATTTCATCGAGGATGACGAGGCTGCGGTCCGTGGCGTTATTAAGGATGGCGGCGGTCTCGTTCATCTCCACCATAAAGGTGGACTGGCCGCGGGAGAGGTCATCACTGGCGCCTACCCGCGTGAAGATGCGGTCCACCAGGCCGATCTCCGCCTGCGCCGCAGGGATGAAACTTCCCGTCTGCGCCATGAGCGTGAGCAGGGCCACCTGGCGGATGTAGGTGCTTTTCCCCGCCATGTTAGGACCGGTGAGAATAATGAGCCGGTTCTCCGCTGGCTCCAGCAGGACATCATTAGGGACAAATTTTTCCTCCGTGAGGTTTTGATCCAGCACGGGATGCCGCCCGTCTTTGATGTAGAGGGACAGTGAGTCATTCAGCAGCGGGCGGCAGTAGTTGAAGAGGCGCGCCGTTTCTGCGAGCCCGCACAGCACATCCACCACGGCGAGCGCATCCGCCGTGTCCTGGATGGCATCTATGTGCAGGAGCACGCGGGCACGCAGGTTCTGGAACTCCTCGTATTCCAGCCGTTTCGTGCGTTCGTCCGCGCCGAGGATTTTGTCCTCCATCTGCTTGAGCTCCGGCGTGATATAGCGCTCACCGTTCGCGGTCGTTTGCTTGCGGGTATAGTCATCAGGCACGCTGCCGAGATTCGATTTTGTGATCTCGATGAAGTAACCGAAGACCGCGTTGAACTTCACTTTCAGACTCTTGATCCCGGTGCGCTCGATTTCACGTGTCTGCAGGTCGGCGATCCACTGCTTCCCGTCCGTGCTTGCGCGTCGCAACTCATCCAGTTCCGCATGCCATCCTTCGCGGAAAATGCCGCCCTCCTTCACCGGTGCGGGCGGCTCATCCACGATGGCTTTCGCGATCAATTCCGTGACGTCAGCGAAGTCCCGCAGCCGCGGCGAAAGCTCTTTCACGAGAGTCAACTCACCCCCGAGAGCTTCGATGTGCGCCCTGACATCCGGCACCTGCTTCAACGACGCACCCAGCGTCTGCATGTCCCGCGCATTGCCCGCCTGATTCAACCGGCTCAGGGTGCGCTCGATGTCCCGGATGTCCCGCAGTGTTTCCCGGCATTTCGTCAGGATGAATGACTGCCCGATCATCGCCTCGATGACATCCTGCCTCGCCTTCAACGCGTCCAGGTCCCGCAGCGGATGCAGTATCCAGTCCCGCAGTCTCCGCGCGCCCATGGGGGTGCCGGTGCGGTCCAGCGCATACAGCAGGGTGTTCTCCATCCCGCCGCGATGGCTGACGAGGTCCAGATTTGCCCGGCTCGCGGCATCGATAACGACCGTCCTGTCATTTCCCGCCGCCTGCATTCGCCGGATGTGGGACACATTCCGCCGCAGCACGTCCCGGATGTAATGCATGACAGCACCCGCCGCACAGGCCGCCGCCCTCATCGCCCCGCAGCCAAACCCGTCGAGTGACTGCACTTTGAAATGCTCCAGCAGCAGATGATGCGCCTGGTCAAACATGAAGGGCCAGACTTCCAGTGAGGTGGCTCCCTTCAGCGCGCCAAACTCCGGCGTTTGATCGTCCGGATAAAGCAACTCCGCCGGCTGCAGGCGCCCCAGTTCATCGAGCAGTTCCGAAACGTCCACGAACTCGGCGACGCGAAACTCTCCCGTCGTGTGATCCACAAAGGCCAGCCCCAGCACCCGGGGGCCGCTGCGATACACCGCCGCAAGGTAATTGTTCCTCCGGCTCTCCAGCATGTTCAGATCGATCACCGTGCCGGCAGTAATCACCTGGGAAATCTCCCGCTCCACAATGCGGCCCGGCACCGGCTCGCTCGTCTGCTCGGCGATGGCGACCCGTTTTCCGTGCCTGATCAGCTTGGCAATATATCCCTCCGCGGAATGATAGGGCACGCCGCACATCGGCATTTCATTCCGTTTGGTGAGGGCCACGTTCAGGATGCCCGCCGCAGCCTTCGCATCCTCGAAGAACATCTCGTAAAAGTCCCCCAGCCGGAAAAACAGCAGCACATCCGCAGGCAGCGTCCGCCGCAGGGCGTGATACTGCTTCATCATGGGAGTCTGGCTGTCTGCGGACATGAGGCGCGGACCCTAGGGCGCACTCACGCGATGGCAAGCATGGGAAAAGGACAGCCCGCGAGGCAATCCCCGGCGGGGCAAACAAACACAGGAAGTTCGGCCCCGGGACGTTATTTTTTTGGAGGCCCCACCGGAGGAGCTGACAGCTTTTTCACGATCTCCGCCGCCCCCTTACTGCTCTCCCACAGCACCTTGTCCCCTTCGAAGGCGGCGGCATGGTTTTTACCGTCGACCGTCACCGAATTCGTGGACACCTTACCGGTGGTTTTGCCTTTCCAAACCTGTTTGCCACCCATCGTGACCGTGGTCATGCCGTCTTTGGTGGAGGTGGAGATGCCGGTTTCGCTCTTGGAGGATTTTCCCTGCGCCTTCCCGCCGGCTTCGCCGCCCTGCGAAGGCTTCGTCCCCTCCAGCGGGTTCACCTTAACTCTTTCCGCGGCGCCAGGCTCGCTCTCCCAGAGAACTTTGTCCCCGTCCAGCAGCGCGGCATAGTCATTTCCGTCAATGGAGGAGGACTTAACCTGGAGGTTGGGACCGGAGGCGCCGCGCCAGACCTCTCTGCCATTCATTTCCACAACAGCCTCTCCATTGATGCTGCGCATGTTGACGGAACCGGCGGAAACGGGACCGGCAAAAGCCATGCCCGCGAGAATAAAAGCCAGGGTTTGCATTTTCATGGTGTCCCGGAAGCGGCGGCCGCCGGTTGATTTATTTCCCGCAAAGGAAAAAGCGGCAGCGGGCCATTCTGTGCCTCTTCAACCGCGGAGCGTAACTTGACACCAGGCTGAAGCCGGGCGAGCTTTGTGAGCCTTTGGCCTGACACGAATGCTCCGGTTTTTGTGTCCTTTATGCCCTGTCCTTTATGCCCTGTCATTTCCAAATCATGAATTTGCGGACTATCACCTCTTTATTGTTGACCGGGACGGTCCTTTTGGGAGCAGCAGAGACCTCCCGCGCGGTAATCGTCAGCATCGGCACACAGCATTTCGGAAACGGTCAAACCAACATTGGCTCGGGCACCTACAATACGGCGGTGGCCGCTCAGCCGTCTCCTTTCAACGGGTTCCTTGGAGGCGATGTCGCCGGCCCGGATTTTGATGCGACATGGATTTTCACCTATTCCTCCGTACCCACGGTCTCCGGCGCTTCACTGACCATTGGGCTGTACGACGGGGATTTTGCCACGACGGGAACGCAACTCAGTCTGCTGAGTATCGACGGCAATAACATTACCGGGCTGGCGAGCCTGATTTTTGAAGCCGGCCCCGGGGCGACGAACCAGTACGGCGTCTACGAGATTGCCCTTCCTGCCAGTGTCTACGCCAGTCTGCAGGACGGATCGGCCACGATTCACATGACGCTGGCGACGGGCGGCGGGATTCTCGGTCCCACCTCGAACAATGGGGCCGGCATCGACTTCGCCATCCTCTCCGTTCAAGTTCCGGAGGCCGGGCCGGGAATGCTGGTTTGTCTTGGGGGTGCCGCTCTCGCTGCGCGGCGCCGGAGATGCGCGAAATCATGAGTATGCTGGACCTGGCTGAGTTGACTCCGGATCATTTTTCACCGCATACCGGAGAGGTTTTCAGGATTACGCCCCCCGGGGGTGAATGCCTTGAGATGCCCCTGTGGAAGGTCCGCATTTCGTCTCACAAAGTGCCCAGGGGATTCCGCCAGCAGTTCTCGGTCCAATTTGAACCGCCTCCGGGCATCGCGCCTCCCCAGGGGCTATGCCTGGTGGAACACGAAACGATGGGGGCGATGGAACTGTTCATGACGCCCATCGTTGCGGGCACTGGATGTCATTACGAGGCGGTATTTGGCTGAGCGGGACGCCGGGAGAAGACAAATTCCAGGTGTATCCCGTGATCGCTCTCGTGTGCGAAGCCCAGCCGCTCATACAAGCGCCGCGCGGGATTGAACTGCTCCACCCATAAACGCAGGGATTTTTCGCTGCCGGACGCTTCCTCCATCAACTCCCGGATGATCCCCGTTCCGAGGCCTTGATTCCGCCACGGGGGAAGCAGGGTGATATCCATCAATTCGATACTCGCCTCTCCCCGGTGAACGATAAGTCTGCCGGCGTCTTCACCGCGAATCGCAATAATGCTGAACTCCGCCCCTTCAAACGCTGTGCGGTAATGGCGGTCCTGGAAGTCGAACTGCTGCTCCAGAAAGGCGGCTTTTTCCGCGCCGGTCCACGGTACGAGAGCCATCTCCTGTTCCCGTGAGGATGCGTAGATGCGCAGAAGCAGCATCCGGTCCGCGGTCGACACCGGGCGGAACGAAACATCAGCCATCATGGGACTCGCCGGCGAATACCGCCTGGCTCAATTCCGAGACGGAAAGATCCCCTCCAGCGCAAGGATATAATTCAACCCCAGGTAAGGCTGAACATTGTTGTGAGACTGACCTCCGCCAGCTGCCCCCACAGTGACGCTGGCGGCGGCCGCATTTCCATTGGGAGCCGCATTCGAGAAGAGAGCAGTCCCGCCCGAAGCATCTGTGGCAATGATATTGCCAACCGGATTCTGCCGGTTTCCGGGAGTGGAAGTCACGCCCAACTGCGCCGGGTGAGTGTGCGCAGGCAGCTCCGTGGAGATCAGCTGGTGATTTTCCTCTCCGCCCACCTGCCCCAGGTTATAGCTGGAAAGCCCAGGCCCCTGCCCGGGCTGGATGGGTACCCGCCCGCGCAAATCCGGGAGCGCAAACGTCGTCTGGCCGTTTCCTCCGTAGTTCGTCCCCAGGAGAGAAAACAAAGCGGTATTCTGAGCGATGGATAAAATCTGGCCGCTGCAGAATGCCCACCCGCGGGGAGCGAAATTGCCGGCAAAGAGAGTGATTTGAGCGAGGAACGGAGAAGCCATGGCTGCGAAACGTATGAAGGATTATTGGAGAGTGTTGGCAATGGTGCGCGCCGCATCCAGCGCGGATTTTGTCTGCATAAAAGAATAACGGTCGGAATCCTGAATCCATGCGGCCCCCTGACGGATGCGCAGTTTCTCGGGGCCCAGGATTCCCAGAAGCCATGGAGCGCCGGGCTGCTCCACGGAAGCGGCCTGTGCCTTCACGGACCACACAACCTGCGTGCCGGTCCGTCCAAAAATCCGTTCCAGGCTGGTGCTGACGAGGGGACTGGTAAGCAAACGCTCCATGCTTGACGAGCGGGCATAAAGCGCCAGCTGGGTAATCCCCGCCGTGATCTCGTCGGCGACCGCTTTTGCCTCCACGTTGTCGACCGGCTTTCCGGCGAGAAGCACATCATGGAACTGGCTGAAAGACGCGACCGGCTGAAGGCGGTAAAGGACGCCGTCAATCAATCCTGTGATGAGCGCCGCCACCTTACGGCCAACCGGTAATTCAGATTTTGTCACCATGCGCAACGTGCGCCCCGAAGGCGCGAGCAGCCCGTGAGGATCGAACGCTGCCCCGCCCTCCAGCGGCTGCAGCAGGGCCTCGTGTGCAAAAAAGATGCCCTCCGGTTCCGAGAGCCTGGTCTTCAACTCACGCAAACCCGCCCTGCTGACGCACTCTACGTTGAAAAACACATCCTCCCTGATGAAGGAAAGCACATTTCCCGAGGCAAACCCGTTTTGAAACGGCATGTCCGCCAAAACGCTCTTAAAAACCCGGACGGGGTCCGTCGCCACAGCCACGAGGTTGACGCTTACATGCGGATTCGAAGTGCTCAACGCGCTGCCCCCGCGGAGCAGCAAAGAGGAGGCACCCGCCCGCTTCAGAAAATCCACCACCTGCACCGGAACCTCCGGGATGCTTCTGGAGGCGACCGGAGCGGAAACCGCCACGGAAACCGGGGCGAGCGTAACCGCGCCCAGCAAGACTCCACTGCGGCGAATGAACTCTCTTCGATTGTCTGCCATGGAAGTATGAGATTGGAAACAGGCCTGCTCCGTTCAATCCAGAGCGTATCACCGAAATAATCTACCCTTTCCCGCGCCAGTCAAATTTTGATTCATTTCAAGAACATGGCATTCGATACCCTCTGGATAGGGGAAACACCTGATGGCGGGACGGATTCAGCATCTCCAAGCCGGGAAAGACGCAGGGAAATCGCGGGAGAAAGATGCTGACTCCGCAGTCGTAACTGGTATAATGAGAGTGCAGGCAGAGCCTGCGTTACCGAAAAGGAGGTGAATGAACATGGACAAAGTGGATCCAGTAATGAACCGCGACCTCACCGCCGCCTACCTCAGCATTCTGCCGGGAGCCGGTCACCTCTATAAGCACCAGTACCGTACCGGAATGCTGATCATGCTTCCCGGCAACATTGCGATAGCCGTCGCCACGACCTTTCTGGCGCTCGCTACTTTTCTTGCCGCCATCCTGGTGGTGCCGGTGCTGTGGATCGCATGGGCCGCCGCAGACGCCTATCATGCGCCGGACTTGAGCCACCGCAGGAAAACGCCCGTTTAAGGCAACCGGGGGGGGATGAGGAGCAGTTGCCTTTCGCTGCCAAGCAAAAGGGCAGGCCTTGATGGACATTGAACCGCCGAAAGGTTAAAGTGTCCTTTATGAGTCTGCTGCGTGCTCTCTTTCTCTCGACCCCTGTACTTTTTGCCCTCCCTGCCGCAGCGGGAGACTTTGTGAATCTTGAGGTGGCGCCGGTGCATCCTTTGGATCTCAGTCCGGACGGGGCGTTTCTCGCCGCGTGCCATACGGCGGACAACCGGGTGCTGCTGTATTCTCTCGTTTCCGGTTCTCCGGTGCTCACCGCGGCAATTCCGGCCGGTCTCGATCCCGTGAGCATACGCTGGCGGACGGCGACGGAACTGTGGGTGGCGAATCAAACCTCCGACACCGTCAGTGTAATCGATGTTTCGCGCGGCGTAGTCACACAAACGCTGCAAACGGCGGATGAACCCTCGGATGTAGTTTTCGCCGGAACGCCTCAGCGGGCATGGGTGTCCTGCTCTCAAGCGGCCAAAATTCAAGTCTTCGATCCTGCGAATCCCGCGGCGGGAGTTCAGAATGAAATCGCCGTGGAGGGCCGTGACCTCCGGGCGATGGCGGTAAGCGCCGATGGCAGCAAGGTGTTTGCGGCTGTCTTTTCGAGCGGGAACAGCACCACCATTCTCGGCGGCGGCGCCGACCTCTCCACGGTGACATTTCCCCCGAACGCGGTCAGTGATTCGCGCGGCCCTTATGGAGGGACAAACCCGCCACCCAACAGCGGGAACAATTTTGTCCCCGCCAAAAACGCCGCCGCAGGCACGCCTCCGAAGGTGGGACTCATCGTGAGGAAAAACGCCGCCGGTGCCTGGTTTGACGATAACAACCACGACTGGACACCGCTGGTAAGCGGCGCTTTTTCCAGCGGGTCGGGCCGGCCGGCGGGGTGGGATGTGGTGGATAACGATGTGGCTGTGATCGATACGGCAACCCGGACGGTGACCTATTCTACGCGGCTGATGAATCTGTGCATGGCGATCGCGGTGAACCCGGCGAGCGGACGAGTGACCCTGGTGGGAACGGAGGCGACGAATGAGATTCGCTTCGAACCCAACGTGAAGGGGAAATTTGTGAGAGTGCGCATGGGTTCATTCCCGGCGGATGCTCCGGATGCAGCGCCAACGAAGGCCATCGTGGACTTGAATCCCCACCTTGATTACTCATCGGCAACCCTGCCCCAGGCGGAACGGGACAAGTCGGTGGGCGATCCCCGCGCCATCGTTTGGAAGGCGGGCGGCACGCGGGGATATGTGGCGGGGATGGGATCGAACAATGTGATCGCGATCGACGCGAACGGCGGACGGGCTGCGGCGGCCCCCATTCCCGTGGGGGAAGGCCCGGCGGGGCTGGCGATCGACGAAGCCCGCGGACAGCTGTACGTGTTGAACCGGTTCGCCGGAAGCCTGTCGGTGGTGAGCCTGACAACGGAGACGGAAACGGCGAGGCTCCCATTTTTCGATCCGACGCCGGCGGCGATCAAGAACGGGCGTCCGTTCTTCTACGATACCCGGCGCACCTCCGGCCTGGGCCAGGCTGCGTGTGCCTCCTGCCACGCGGACGCCCGCATCGACAAGCTCGCGTGGGATCTGGGAGACCCGTCGGGAACCGTAAAAAACGTGACATCCACGCTGCACAATCTGGGGGCCAATATCCCCGGACTGAACAGTGCCGGCAGCTTTTCCAATTTTCACCCGATGAAGGGGCCCATGACCACGCAGACGATGCAGGACATCATCGGGAAGGAGCCGCTCCACTGGCGCGGCGACCGCAACGGGATCGAAGAGTTCAACGGAGCGTTCATGAGCCTGCTGGGAGACGACGTGCAGCTCACCGCCGCTGAAATGCAGAAATTTGAGGACTACCTGGCGACCATCGCCATTCCCCCGAATCCCTACCGCAACCTGGACAATACGCTGCCGGCCACGCTCCCGCTTCCTAACGAATTTATGTCCGGGCGATTCGGGAATGCGGGAGACCCGCTCCCGGCCGGAAATCCACAGCGTGCTCTCACGACGCTTTACCGCCCGATCTCCCGCGCGATCGACAACGGAGCGTTCGCCTGTGTTACCTGCCACACGCTTTCCACAGGCATGGGCGCAGACCGCAAACTCAGCGGCACCAGCTTCGTCCCCATCGCTGCGGGCCCGAACGGGGAACACCACCATGCGCTCGTATCGGTAGACGGCTCCACGCAGCACTCGATCAAAGTGCCGCAACTGCGCATTCTCTTTACCAAGACGGGGTTAGAAATGACTAAAACGCGCAGCCTCGCGGGGTTCGGTTTCGCTCATGACGGGTCGGTGGACTCGCTGTCTCGATTTCTGTCGGAGGGAGCCTTCAATCCCAACAACTATCAGGAGATTGCGGACCTCACCTCGCTGATGATGTGCTTCAGCGGTTCCGGATTTGGCAATCCGGTGGACGCCGCGGAACCGCCTGGAACGGCAAGTCAGGACACGCACCCGGCGGTGGGCCGCCAGGCGATGCTGACCTCCGCGACACTGCCGGCGGCGGATAAAACGCGGCTCAATTCCCTCATCGCTCTGGCGAACAGCGCGGCGATCGATTTGATTGCCAAAGCCAGTGTGAACGGCGCGCCACGGGGCTGGCAGTATCTCAGCGGCGGCAATTTCCAAAGCGATCAGGCGGGCATCATCGAGACACAGGCGGCCATCCTGGCACGGGCCTCCGCGCTGGAGCCGGTGGTGTTCACTGCCGTCCCCCGCGGCACCGGTTTGCGCATGGGCATTGACCGCGATCGCGACGGAATTTTCGACTATGACGAAGTCCGCGACCTCTCCCCCGCTCTCGCCGGGGTGCAAAATCCCTTCCGCCCTGACAACCCGGACTGCACCGGAAACAACGGCTCCCTGCTGCCGGACGGGATCCCTGACAGTGAGAACGATTTCGACGGAGACGGTGTAACCAACCTCGCGGAATTCACCGCCGGAACCAACCCCGCAGACAACTGGCCCTCCGCCGGCAGTCTGGACCTTGCCATCACCCGCGGCGGTCCCGGCCCGAATGTAACGCTGACGTGGAATTCCCAACCCAATGCCGTCTACGAAATACGCTGGTCAGCCGATCTCGTCGCATGGAACCCGCTCACTACCGGCCAGCAAACCGCCGGGTCTGCCGGGGGCCTTATGACGTGGACGGATAATGGTCCACCGGACACGCCCACCGCTTCCTCCGCCACCGGACGCCGGTTTTACACGGTCGACCGCGTTCAGTAAATCAGGCCACATCAGGACCTCAATTCAAGCCCGGCTCCCGAAATCCATAGTGGCCTGTGAAAAAGGACTCACTCAAGGGGAACGGCTCAGCAGGGAAATTCCGGGAAGCCGCCCGAAGCGCTGAAATCTGAGCCGGTGTAACAGATTCGAAAATAAGGGTGACTTCCCAGCCCAGTTCCGCGCCCCCGCCCGTGGCGTGACAATCGACCACGATGGCTTCCAGGTCCATGAGGCGGTTTCGCCCGGCGGCGGGGAGATGGATCCCGAAAGCAAAGGATGTCCCCGGCTCGTAGGCGCGGGCACTGCTGAAAACCGCACCGTGCGGGCTGATTTGCTTCAACTCAAATTGTGGCAGTTGCAGCCTGGTGGAAGCAGCAGTGGAAACCGTCCAACCGGCGGAAGCCTTGGGAGTAGTCATCGGTGTGAAAAGAAGGGAAATCTGGCCGATTTAAAACAACGCTACGGCGGGAGGTCACGGTGTCAAATTGTCAGGCTCCTCTGAAAACTATTTGTCCCTGGGAATTGACGGCGCGTTCCTGACATTTTCAGGCTATAGGGTATTCCCCTGGGGAGCGGACAGCAAGGCACGGCGATCCTCCTTTCCGAATAACAAACGATTACTCACATCTCACCGGCAGGCGTGAGACCTCAGATAAACGCAATGCTCCCACGCTCCACGACCCGGGCAAACCGGCGGCAGGAGGCAGGAGGCGCCGGAATCGCGTTTGATGTGACAAAGTGGTGCAGGTTTTGTCTCCGACTAACCTGCTGTCGGGAAAAGCATCCGAAGGCGATCCGGTCCTCAATGCATCAATGCCCAAAGAAACCGCGAGCGGCTTCCCCGGTATGCAGGTTAGTCGGAGACAAACCTGCACCACTTTGTCGCGCTTCATTCGATCCCGGTTCTAACGCTCAGGCGGTGATGAGTCCCCGTCGAGGGCGCCTTTCGGCATTTAACCCGGAACACTCAAGCGCAACGGCGGCGGCGGCGGAGCACCAGCAGCGCAGCGCCGGTCGCCAGCGTGGCGGCGGAGGGTTCCGGAACAAGGGCCGTCAGGCGAATGTCATTGCCGATGGAGCCACCGTCGCCATTACCGGTATAGCTGACGGCGAAGGAGGAACCTCCGGCGGTAACCACGCCGCCTTCCGGCACGCCGGCAAAGGTTCCGGAGATCGGATCCGTGCCGTCGTTGAGCCATGGGAAGAACTGGTTGCCCGGGGTGGGGGTGAAGCCTCCGACGAGCGACAGCGTCAGGATCCCGTCGAGCGAGATCGTGCCGGTGGTATTGATCTGGTCGTATTGGGAACCGGCGGTAAGCCCTCCGATTTCAAACTGGAAGTTGGAGGAACTGGACGAGGTAACGACGCTCCCGGTATTCAGGATGCCAGGGCTGGCCCCCGGAGCGATGGCACCGCCGGCCATGTCCACCGCACCCACCTTGCCGGTGCCGGAAAGCGTGCCACCGGGCAGCACCCGTGTGACACTGCTGGTGGAGATGTCGCCATTTACCCGGAGATTCCCGCCGCTGACGACAGTTTCCCCAGTGTAAGTGCTGATGCCCGTGAGCGTCTGGATGCCGCCGCCGAGCTTCGACAACTGACCACCCGCGGAGCTTCCATCGGAGATCACGCCACTGAAGGTCGTGCTGGTGTTGTCGATGCCGATGATCAGTTTTCCACCGTTGAGAAGCACGGAACCTGTCGCCGCACCACTGAGGGAGCCAACAGTAAGCTCACTGCTGCCATGGCTCAGGAGGCTGTTCGACATGTTCAGCTCGCTGCCAAGCGTATAAGACTGGCCCTGACCGGCGGCTGTGACGCCCACCGAGAAGCCGCCGCCGCCGGAACCCTGACGATAGGCAACCACGATGTCGTGCAGACCGGGGGTGAGCGAAACCACTCCGGTGCGGACCGTTTGCCCCTGGTCACGGTTGTTGTCCACCACCGCCTGGCCATCGATGTAAACCATTGAGTTGTCGTCACTGCGGGTCTGGAAGGTGTAGTCCCCGCCAACCGCTGCATTGAACTTCCCGGAGAGTTGCGCAATGAAGGTTGGGTCGCCGTTTCTCGATGCGATGACAGCCGGCGGAAGTGCCGTGGTGCCGTTGGCTCCGCCAAGGTCGAGGTAATCTACGCTCGTTTTACCGCGGGCCGCAGTGGATTCCACCGCAACAGGCGCCTTTCCGGCGAGGAATGCATTGAGGTTATCCAGGCTGGAGAACTCCGTGGCCATGGCCGCACTGCCGGTAGTAACCCCCGGGTTTACGCTGGTGGCCGTGACATTGTAGAAGCTGGCGAGCAGGCCCGTCTGCACTCCCTGAATGGCCAGCGTATTGCCGGCACCCACGTTGACATTCCCGACGCCCAGGCTGGTATTGGAGGAAACGATGGTGCCCTGATTGATGTCCGTGCCACCCGAGTAGGTGCTGCCGGAGCCGAGAACGGAGAGCGTGCCAAGACCTGACTTGGCGAAGCCGCCGGTTCCGGTGATCGGGCTCTGCATGACGACGTCGTTGCCATTGGTATCGATCACGCCCTTGCCTGCACCGGTGCCGGTGACGTTGATGGGCAGCGTGGGATGGAAGACGGACACCGGCAGGGTAGCCACCGGCGTAGCGGCCCGGAGGGTGCCGCTGCCGAGATTGAATGCAGCAATGCCGTTTCCGCGTCCGATCATCGGCGTGGTCAGCGTGCCGCCGTTCAGATTGTAGGTGCCCGCACCATCCACTCCAATGAAGACGCCACCCATGATGTTGCTCTGATAGGTGCCATTGTTGACGGCCACATTCACATTACCGCCCGTCTGCGTAATCGTGCCCACACCCACGGAGGTGGCCGCATTCGGGACCGTACCCTGGAACTGTGCGCTGTTAAACGTGCCGGCACCCAGTTGAATCTGCGCGCCATTGAGAACATTGAGGGTGGAAGACCCGCTGATCACCATTGAGCCGGTGCCGGCGCGTCCCACCACCAGGTTTGGCGTCCCGGCGTTGTTCGTCTTCACGTTCAAAGTCCCGCCCGTCAGATTGTAGCTTCCGGACGATCCCATGCTATCGCCCATCACGAGGTAGTTGGCAGCGTTCACGGTGCCGTTGCTCTGATTCACAATAGCGTCTCCGGCTTCACCCACCCGGAAAGAACTGGCTCCGGTGGCCATCGTGATCCCGGCAGTTGCGCTGTCGATGTTCAGCGTGGCGGTTTGACCGTTGACGGTCGCCATGCGGATTTCACCCGTGGCGGTGGTGGACGTTCCCAGGGTGCCGTTGCCCGTGAGGGTGACCGTCCCGTCCGTGATAAGAGTAGTGCCCGTCGTGACTCCAGGTGCCGTCAGGATCAGATGTCCGTCACCGCTCTTGGTGATCTGACCGGCGCCGGCGAGCGGCATATCGATCTGGAGAACGTCATCGGAGGCCACCGGGCGAAGGATCAATTCCTGGCCGTTGTTGTTCAAGGTGGCCGGAGTGGTGGTCTGATTGATCGTAAGCGCCATCGTGCCGCCGCTCACCACACTCTTACCCGCCAGGCCGCCGCCGCCCGTTTTAAGAATGGCTGAGGGATTGCCGGTCATCGTGAACGGGGTCGCGGTATTGCCGCTGCTGGCAAAGGTGAGGTTCACATTTGGACCCGCGAGGTGAATGCCTGCGGGTGAAACAGGACCCTGATTGATCAGTGAGGAGGTCAGCTTACTGAACTTACCCGACATGAGCGTGTTTAACGGAGCGGTATTGATATCGCTCCCGTAGGCGGCTGCACGGGCGAAGCCGTTCACGTCG
>DATAIE010000468.1:0-2192 GCA_036262875.1 Verrucomicrobiales bacterium | reverse complement strand
CGCGGTTCACATTGAATTTTGTATCCGCCACAAAGCCGGCCAGTGCGGACCCGTTGACCGCGTGCGGGGTGGGCGGGCTCATGAATCCGGCCGTGCCGGTTCCGGATTCCCGTCCCCAGGAGACGTCGTTGTGCTGAGCCGGCACATTCGTGAACTCCGAGAGGACGGTCGTTCCGTTCTTGTCCAGCAGTTGGAGCGTCTCCCCGTCGCCGGATAATTCGAAGGTTGTGTGCAGGAACCCTCCCGCGTCCACATAGTTGGGGACGGCCTGTCCCGAGGCGAATACCAGCAGATAACCTCCGGCGGGAACCTGTACGTTGGGCAGCACCCATGTAGTGGTGCTGTCTTTCAGAGCATAACCTCCGAATTCGAGAGAGAACGTATTGGGATTGTAGAGCTCGATCCAGTCGGAGTAATTGCCGTCTCCGTCTTTGAGAAAGCCATCGTTCGACGCCATGAACTCTGTCATCCGCGGCGGCAGGACCACGCCGCCCACATCCACAGAGGTCTGCGCGGTCGTTGTGCCTGCATCGTTGGTGGCTGTTAGAGTGTAGGTCGTGGTCGCGGCGGGACTGACAGAGACTGTGCCTGTGTTGCCGCTGATGGCGGGGGCCCCCATATTGATCGAAACGGTGTTCGCACCGGAGGCAGTCCATGAAAGAGCTACGGATTGTCCCGGATCGACGTGACCAGGAGATGCGGTAAATGCCGTGATCTTTGGCGGCTGTCGAATCCCGCCCGCATCGCGCAGCGCTTTGACAGCGGCGGGAGAGAGCACTTCGTCATACACAAATACATTGTCGATGGCTCCGTCCCATGACTCACTTTGAACATCCGGCCGGATGCTGCCGATGGCAAAGGTGGTGAACCCTGCGCCAAAGCCCGCCGGCTCCGTGACCGCCACCAGGGGATCCGCAGTGGTGCTGGCATCCAGATCCACGTACATCGTCATCGTTTTCGCCGTCTGGTCGTAGCTCGCCGCGATGAATGTCCACGCCGTGGTGCTGGCAGGTGTGGGCGTGCCCTCCACCGGGCCGCTGTTGCTCACCGCATCATCGCCGGTGAAGGAGGTATAGCGGAAGGTGGCGGGATTGCGGTTATCCAAACCGATGACGCGATCCCAGGCACCGTTGTCCTGTCCCAGGACTTTGTAGAGGTTGCTGCTCAGGGTGTCCGTGCGCACCCATGCTCCCCAGGTCATTTTCGGTATGGCCGCAGCATTGACGTTGATGGGAACGATGAGACGGTCCGCAGAGTAATCGAATGCTCCGGAATTCTGGAATCCGGTGGCGGCTCCCCACACGGGATTGGTGCCCGCGTTACCGGTGATGTGGTTGTTTTTGCCGCTCGAATCCTTAAACGGCTGAGCGCCGTCATTGAAGTCGTAGTAGGCGATCAGTTCCGACCGCGCTGTACGCCCGGAAAGAAGCAGGACGGCACCGGCAAAAATGAAAACGGGAGGGCGCACCGCGCAAAAACGAGGGAACTGGCACATTTCTCTGGGGGGAGTGGGGGGTTGGGGGCGCACGATGCGCCGCTCCATTATGCGGCGGCGACCCCTTTTCGCGGAAGAGAATTTTTGGGAGGAAAGAGGGCGTCTCCCGTTTGCCTCCGGCGGCGGGAGAACAGGACCAGCAAGCACGGAACCCCCAGCATTGCAGTGGAGGGTTCCGGAACACCCCCGGCATTCCGGAAGACCGTCAGTTGAGCGGCGTTGAGCGCTTCGTTGAATACGAATACATTGTCGATGGCTCCGTCCCAGGGTTCGCTGGTCACGTCCGGACGAATGTCACCGATGGCGAACGTACTGAAGCCGCTCCCGAATCCCGCCAGTTCCGTGATCGAAAAAAGAGGGTCGGCAGTCGTGCTCGCGTCGAGATCAATATAAAACGTGATCGTTTGCAGCGCCTCGCTGTGACTGGCGGCAATGAAGCTCCAATCGGTCGTGCTGACCGGGGAGGGGGTACCCTCGACAGGGCCCGAGTTGTTGGCGGTTCCTGTAAACGCCGTGTAGCGGAGAATGCTTGGATTGCGGTTGTCCAGGCCGAGCGTGCGGTCCCATGCCCCGTCGTCGTGTCCCAATACTTTCCGGAGACCGGAGACAAGGCTGTCCGTGCGCACCCAGGCACCCCATGTCATGGCCGGCATCACGCCGGGATTTACATTCACGGGAGCGATGAGCCGCCCTGCGC
>DATAIE010000467.1:0-4158 GCA_036262875.1 Verrucomicrobiales bacterium | reverse complement strand
CAGAAAAAGACCGTAGATGGCTTTCTTTTTGTCAGGTTCCGAAATGGATTTCGGTTTGTTGGTCCACAGTCCAAGGCGCAGTCCCCCTTCCTGGGAATGATCCACATGCCGGTGATAGATGAAGGCATCCACCAGCGGAAGACGCCGGCATTTTTCCCAGGCGTAGGCATAGGCCGCAGCCTGCAGTGTCTCGCCGTCCGGACGGGCAAGGGTATGGAAACCCTGCTCGGAGAGGATGACGCGGCGCGGCTTTCCCTGCCAGAGAAGTTCCGGACGTTCCAGATGGCGGCAGAGGACTTCCAGATTTTTGAAGGTCACCTTTGGGGTGTTGTCATCGAAGGTGACGGTCTTGTCAGCCCACGCACGGGGATTGCCCAGGTCTTCGGGATACGGATGCGCCGCAACGTGCCAGTCAAAACCGCCCCGCTCTTTGACCTTCGCAGCGAAGGCATCAAGAAAGGCTTTTCCGGAGGTGGCCTCCTGGGCGCTGATGCCCGCCATGCTGATGGACCAGTGATGATCGAAGGGAATATAAAGGCGGGCATTGGCGGAAGCCGCCTTCACCGCGCGATGAACGATTCGGAAGGCCTTCTCGTATTCGCTCACCACCTCCGCGGGCTCCATGCGCCCGAGATTATACCACAGCCAGTGAGAATTCACTTCGTTCCCCACGATCCAGCCCCAGACCCGTCCGTGGTCCGGTGACGCCCCGTTCCATCGTTCAGCCAGGAAGCCCGTAACGGCCTCCAAATAAGCACGCCCGTCCTCAGTGCCGGAATTAAACGCACCCACGCTGTACCGATAGTCCTTCCGGCTGCCGGGATGGATCGTGATCGCATCGCGCACCGGGTCTTTCGACGGATAAGTCAGGAGAATCAGGTAGACCACGATCCCCTTGTCCGAGAGCGGCTTGATCTGCCGGTCGAGCGACTGGAGATAGCCTTCGTTGAGACTGAATTCCCTTCCCCCCGCTTTCCGCACGGGATTACCGGGGTTGTGCGCCATGTCGAGCAACTGCGTCAGGTTCACGTTGATCCCCGCATGGTGAATTCCCAGCGCAATGGCATCTTCATTCATCTGCACCTGGAGTCCCTTGATGTCGGGAGGCGAGGGAAAGGGATCGGCGTTAGGGGCGGCGGCAGCGGTAAAAGAGAGGAGGGAATAAAAAAGAAACCGAAGGAAGGACATGCACAGAGGTAACGGTCGGTCCCGGGCCGATGTTACTCCGGAAAACCGCGCCCTCCCCGATCTTGCAAATTGCGGTCACGATCATTGCAAAGGCTTCGATGAGAGCAGCCTCCTTTGTGAAGCGTTCGGCCCGCTTCGTGTCGTACAAGGCAGCCGCCCGGGGCACCGGGCACAGTCCATGCGACTCTGCCCTTAAACTTCAACTCCCCCAAGCCATGAAAACGAACATTAAAGCCGCACTTCTGGGGGCTCTCGCCGCCTCCGCCGCTTTTGTAACGGTGCCTGCTCTCGTTCCCCGCCGTGCGACGGCACAAGAAACCGCGAACGCCGTCGCAGTTTCCGGCAGCGAACAATATCGCATCATCTCGCTCAACGCGGTGACCAACGAAACCTCCAGCCGGCGCATGGAGGACATGCTGAACCGGCTCGCCGCGGATGGATGGAGGGTAAGGACCGGCGTGGGTGTAGCCGTCATTCTTGCCAGGTAAGCCTCCTTTTCCCCCGCTTGTGTCCACAGCAACTGCGCGCGTTTGTCGTCCGCCATGAAATCCGTTCCTCTCAGCGCCTTCAATGAAACGCTCGGCATGATTTATTTCGCCCGCATGCTGAACAAAATCCGGCTTCACGCCACCGGCCATTTGCGCGAGGATTTTCAGGAGAATCTGGGCAAGGGCATGGACGAACGGTGCGTCAAATTTCTCCGGGTCGACTACGACCGACTCAAAGAGCGTGTCCTCTCCGGCGGCACGGACGAAGAAATCCTGCGCTGGTGCTGCTCCACGGGACGCGAACTGGACGCCAACGATCTTCTCATTTGGAACGATCATTTGAGCAAGAGAGGCTGGCGCGACGCCGCCTCCGAATCTCTTGCACAGCGCAAGAAAGAAAGCGGCCTCGAACACCGCGACGATATCGTTACCATGCTTGAGTTTTTCGAAGTCGATGAAGGCCGGAAGCCTTAGAGGCTGAAGAGGGCAGCGGTTGTAATGACCGTTTCACTGCGTTCAGCTTCATTCGAAATGAAGTCCTTACTGCTGCGCGCTCTCTCTGTCATCGCCGTTAGTCAAATCTCCGCCGCAGCAGACGAAAACACTCCCCCCTCCTCCGCGCCCGCCTCCCTGGGCCCTGGCTTCCGTTCCTCCCCTCCTGTCCAGGCGGTGAAGTGGGACTATCAGGTGCATCCTGTCGAGACCCGCGGTACGGGTGACAAGGGCCTCGTTTTCGGCACCGCTCCGGCGTTCGATACCTATCCGGCCAGTGTGTCGCAGCCTCCCGTGCGGGTCTACTGGAACTGCCCGGCTCCCCTTCCCGACAAGCCCGCAGAGGTCATCATCGACTATCACCGTCCGGTGCCGGCGACCCGCTTTGTTCACTATTACGACCGCACAGGAAAGCGATCCTCATGGAAGACCGCCACCCTCTCCTCCAGCACTGACGGAAAGGAATGGGTGCCGCGCCAGGTCTTCCCCGCCCTGGAACCGGACTATCCTCAAATCCTCGCAATCGACCAGCCCCAGGCCGCCCGGTTCTATCGCATCCAGGTGAGCGCGATGACGGACAATGTTGAGAAGCTGCACACGGACGAGATCGAAACGTGGTACGGCACGACCCTCGGAGGAATCACCGCTCCGGTCGCCGCAGTGCAGTCTGAACCCGTCGATGTCAGGGTGCGCGTTCTCAGCCCGGACACACCCCTGGAAGGCGGCAGCCTCCGCCTGAGAGGCCCCGCCGGTGGCATCGAGCCGCCGATGGAAGTTCAAGTTCCCTCTATCCCTGCGGGAGGCGCCGCTGAAGTCACCGTGAAAGTGAACCCTCTTCAGGCCGGTGAAATCCCCCTCACGGTAGAACTTCATGCCACCGGCTTTACCATCGACGTGCGGCCATGGACTTTGCGGGCCCGTCCAAAATTCGTCCTGAAAACCGCCACTCCCTCTGCCGCAGTCATCACAGAAACCGGCCGGAGGATAACAGTTAGTGGAGCCATTACCAATGAGGGATCCACTCCCGCAACCGGAGTCAAAGTCACGTGGCTGGGCTGCGAAGGGGACGCCGGAAATCTCACGCCGGGACAATCGGCACCCTTCTCCCTCACCGCAACCGCCGTACCGGGGTACCATGAAGGCCTGCTGACCGCCACGGCCTCCGGCGGAGCCCGCTCCATCATCCGCCGCGGCGTCATTTGCCCGGCGGCTGATCGTTTTGCACTGAAAACGAAAGAGGCGGAGACGCAGTGGGCCAGCAACGGCATCGAATTGAAGATGGATGCCGCGCTGTCCGGCGGAGGCCGGTTTTCCGGATGGCTCATGCTTTTCTCAGGCGCGGGCGCCACCATCCCCATGAAATTCACAGGCACTCCGGAAGCGCCGGAACTGGCCGCAGACATCGGCGGCGCCGTCCTGCGCATCCGTCCCGGCCGGCAGGAGGATACCGGAGACCAGTGCTTCGACTACGAAGTCCTCCCGCATGATCCGGAATCCCTCACTCCCGCCTCCACCAAATTCACCGTCAGGATCGCCGTGAACGATCCCCGCACCCTGTTTCGCCCGCACTTCGATGTATTCACGAAGGAACAGGGACCCAAACACGGCTACGGCGACCACACCCACTTCAGTCCCACGCGCCTGTTGAGCGTCCAGACGGACGCCGGCACCGTCTCCATGGTCCCGGATACAGACAATATGACGTGGGGGTTCGCGGGCGATTTCAGCATGAATGCCAATTTCGACATCGACCTGTCAGGGCCGGATCCCGCACAAACGAAAATCTGGCAACCGCTGCTCAAAGGCCCCCGGAAATTCCGCCTTACCGTCCCCATCCGCAGCGGCGACTGGTGGGATGCCTATCGCCACGTCGTAAAGGACATTTTCAAATTCGAGCAGGCTCGCCAGTGGGCCATGCCCCTCACGCAAATGCAGATGCTCAGCGTGCGTCAGATGGAGCGTCAGGAAAACTGGAGCCCTATTTTCAACA
>DATAIE010000466.1:0-2633 GCA_036262875.1 Verrucomicrobiales bacterium | reverse complement strand
GCCGGTGGTTTGGCCGGTGTCTTGTCGGGAGCGGCCTGGGCCTGGAGTGCCAGAGCCATGAGAAGGGCGGGGAAGAGCTTCATGAAGGCCGATCTTCGGACGGGACCGGGGGGGCGCGCAATGTGATTCTTGAAGTTCCCGGGCGGAGGGCGTGGCTCAATACCACTTCGCCAGACCACCCTTCCAGAGGGCCTTGAGCGAGGTGAGGTCTTCGTTGAGCAGCGGCGTGCCTTTTTGATGAACGGTCAGGTTCGTGTGCGCGGCGTTGGCTTTGCCAATGACAGCGAAGGGTTGGCCGGCGAAGCGCGCCCTCACAGACTCAAGATGGTCCGGGGGCACTTCGATCACGATTTGCCCCGGCGACTCATTAAAGAGCGCAGCGGCGGCGGGGATGGTGCCGTCGAGCGTGATGTCGATGCCTGCTTTTCCGCTGAACGCCATTTCGGCGAGCGTCACCGCGAGGCCGCCTTCGCTGATATCATGTGCGCCCAGGATTTGGCCGGCTTTGACGCATTCGTAGTACGCCTTGTAGACTGCCAGAGCGGAAGCGGGGTCAAACTGCGGCACGGGCTGATTCGTGAGGCCTTCGGTGCGCGCATAGACGCTTCCTCCCATTTGCGTGCCGGGCCTGCCGATTAAACAGAGCACACTGTCCGCGCGGCGCAGGCTGCTGCCGGTGACGTGTGCCGCCTCTTCCACAATGCCGATGCCGCTGATGAGCGCGGTGACCGGAATGCTGACGGGGCCATCCTCCGTCTGGAAATAGTTGTAGAAGGAATCCTTGCCGCTGATGAACGGAGTGCCGTAAATGGTGGCCGCTTCGGCGAGACCGCGCGCGGATTCCACCAGCGCGCCAAGTTCCTGCGGATCGCGCGGATTGCCCATGCAGTAGTTGTCGAGAATGGCGAGTTTGTCAGGATTCGCTCCCGTGAGGATGAGCTGGCGCACGCACTCGTCCACACACGCGCGGCCCATGGCGTGAGGATCGTATTTGCCCCACTCGGGCAGCAGGCTGAGCGCGAGCGAAAGCAGGCGCTTGCTTCCGTCCACACGGACAACGCTGCCGTCCTGCGGAGCGTCACCGGCGGCTCCCGCGAGCGGTTTGAGCACTGTGTTGCCCTGCACTTCATGATCGTATTCGCGAATAATGGGCTCCCGGCTGACGACCGCGAAATCACTGATCACACGGCGCAGCGTATCTCCCAGCGCCGTCTCCGGCAGCGCGGGAAGTGCGGACCATTCGGGCGTGGTCCAGGTGGACTGGAGTTTGAGTCTTGGCGCGTCATGGAGACGGCGGCAGTCGAGTTCGCAGACGGTGAAGCCGTGATGCTTCACCTTGAGAATGCCGGTGCCGTCGGATTTTCCGAGCACGGTTAGTTCCGTCTCATAGACATCCGCCAGCGTTCGCAGCGCCGGCAGATTTTCCTCCAGCACGGAGAGGACCATGCGCTCCTGGCTCTCGCTGAGGAAGATATGCCAACTGAGCAGCCCGGGCTGTTTGAGAGGCGCATTGTCGAGGAGGATTTCACCACCGGTCTCGCTCAGCATCTCACCCGCGGCACTGGAAAAACCACCTGCGCCACAATCGGTAATACACTCGATGAGTCCCTGCCGGCGTGCATCGAGCACAAAATCCGCGGCCTTTTTCTCTTCGATCGGATTTCCGATCTGCACCGCCGTCTGGTCCTCTTCATGACTGCTCACCCCCAGGGCGGCGGACGAGAAGGTAGCACCCTTGAGACCGTCCAGGCCCGTGCGGGCTCCCACGGCAATGATGATGTGCCCGGGCTTCACCTCCTTGGGAATGTCCGCACTCGGAATGATCCCGGCCGTCCCGCAAAACACGAGCGGATTGTAAATGAAGGTATCGTCAAACTGGATCGCTCCGCCCGTGGTCGGGATGCCCATCCGGTTTCCGTAGTCCCGCACGCCGCGGACCACCCCGCGCATGATCCCGAGCGGATGGATGACGTCCTTTGCACGGATATCCTCCTGCTTCGTGTCCGGTCGCCCAAAGCAGAAGACATCCAGCGAAGCCACCGGTTTTGCACCTTTTCCGGCTCCCAGAATATCCCGGATGACCCCGCCGAGTCCTGTGTTGGCTCCGGCATACGGTTCGATCGCGCTCGGGTGGTTGTGCGTCTCCACTTTGAGGCACGCCGCCAGTCCGGGATCGATCTCAATGAATCCCGCGTTGTCCGTGAAGGCACTCAAGACGAACCCCGGCTTTTTCGCCATGATGTCCAGGCTGACCTTGCGGATGAAGGTCTTGAAAATCCCGTCCACCGTCTCCGGGCGGCCATCCACCGTGTGCTGGATCTCCGCGGAAAAAATGCGGTGCTTGCAGTGCTCGCTCCATGTCTGCGCGATGACCTCCAGTTCCACGTCCGTCGGTTCGCGGCCCGCCTCTTTGTAATAGTCCTTCACCGCCAGCATGTCCTCCATGGAAAGGCTCAGTTTCATCTCCTTTGAGATGGCAAACAGCCCTTCTCCGTCGAGATGGAGAAGAGGAATGGTGCGGTAGCAGGGGCGGTCGGAAGACGGTGCGCTCATTCGTCGATGGTGGAGCGGTGCCGGGGCGCGTCAAGGAAGGACGAAATCAGAAATCCGAATTCCGAAGGAATGGGAGGCGC
>DATAIE010000465.1:0-8336 GCA_036262875.1 Verrucomicrobiales bacterium | reverse complement strand
CAGAAAAAGGACGCATTGATTTCGCCGGCGGTGGCGCGACTGATCAGGGTCTTTCCGCAACCCGGCGGTCCATAGAGGAGCACTCCGCCGCCGATTGTTTTTCCATAGGCGCGAAAGAGATCCGGGTTCTGCATGGGATAGAGAATCTTCATGCGAATCTGCTCCTTCAGCGCGTCCATGCCGCCCACGTCGTCAAACTTCTGTTTGGGGCGCTCCACCAGTTTCTCCAGGTCCGGCGGCACTGAGGGATGTGAAGGCGTTTCGTCATCATCCCCGTCGTCACTGTCATCCCCGGCAAAGCCATACGCAGTGGTGCCGGAACCGGTGGCGGCCGCGCGCGGGCCCTCCCGGGGATCGCGACCGGAGGGATCGAGTCCCAGTTCTTTCGCCAGAGCTGCGTCCATTACGTTTTTGTCTATTTCCACGGCGCGCCGGTAGGCATCTACTGCATCCGCCCGGTTGTCCTCACTCAGATAGATGCGGGCCGCCAGCGCCAGCGCCGGGGCGAAATCCGGGGCGAAGGCGATAAGTTGCTCCAGGCGTACGGCGGCCTCTGAGGGCTTGCCCTCCTGAAAAAGAGTCCGTGCGATGCCAAGCCCTGCCTCGCGATGCTGCGGCACCTGCTTCAGGATACGATCATAAGCCTCCCGCGCATCCTCCGTGGACCACTCATCGAGAGCGGTTTGGGCAAAAAGAAGAAGCAGCGGAATGTTGTCAGGAGAAACAGCGAGCGCTTTGCGCAGAGTGTCGAGATCAGCCATAGGGGAGAAGGGGACGTGACGAAATTGGGAGGGGAGTGCTTTTGAAGAGAGCGCGTTCGCCGCCCGGAAATCGTTTCCAATGACGAAAGCAAGAAAACTTTTTTTCCGAAAACGAAAAAAAACCGGAAACTCCGGCCCGTCGTCTGCGAATACCTGAATGTGACCCACCGTGACCGGACCCGTTTGTCCGGCGCGGAGTCCATTAACAACCCCGGCGTGCGGCCAAATGCGTGGGCCCGCACGCCGGGGTTCCCTTTTCTCAGGACTCCGCGGCCTCCACAGCAGGGTTCATTGACGGCGGCTGTGAAAGACGCTCGTGTGCGGCACTGATGGCCGCGAGCGTTTCCTCCCGTTTGCGAAAGAGAACCGGCGACCAGACGCGCTGCAGCTCCCAGCCTTGATTGCGAAGCACTTGCGCGCGGAAGAGGTCCCATTCGACGGGATCGGGAGTTTTGTGAAAACGGCTGAAATCGGTAAGCACCCCCACCGTCACATCTGCGGGCATGAGAGGATGGATACAGGCGACATCCACGCAAAATCCGTCATTCCCCCAATGAACGTGACTGCCGGTATTGCGGTCATCCAGGAGGCTGCGTCCCATCGCGGCGGCGAGACGGGAGGGTGTTGCAGATGGCCATACCTTCAACTCAGGTAAAGTATCGCGCTTCATTCGTTCCAATTCATCCTGATACTCGCTGTAAAGACGGGCGAGCGATTCAGCGTAGCGCAGATAAGCATACAGCTGGAGCCGGCCGTTGGGCACGGTTCCCGGCGGGGTTTCTTCGACCGCGCTGTATTCTGCGACCGGGATGGATGTCAGGACATGAATGGCGGTGCGGGCGCGGGTGACCAGCACATTGAGCCGGCGTCCCCCGTCCATTTGAGAGAGCACGCCAAAATTGCGGCGGAACTTACCGTTAGGGTCGGGTCCGAAAGTGGTGCAGATGATCATCACATCGCGTTCATCTCCCTGCACGTTTTCCAGGTTTTTGACGAAGAGACCTTCAAAGGAATCCCGGCCTTTGCGTTTGCGGGCCGTTTCCAGACGCCGGGCGAAGGCTTCGTCCGCGCCGCACTTCGCCTCCAGTGCGTCGAGGATGGCATCGCGCTGGGTGAGATTGAAGCAGGCGAGACCAATGGAGGGCGGTTCCGTTTCGGCGAGAAGATCGGCGACCAGCGCCACGGCGGCCTCCGCCTCTTTGACGTTGGCACGCTCTTCATAGACGCCGTTCACTCGGTGAAGCTGGATGGGAGTGCTCAGCGCCTTGTTTCGCGGATGGCCGGGAATGGGCTGCAGGCGCGATCCGTAATATTGCTGATTGGAGAACCCGATGAGCGATTCGTTCCGGCTGCGGTAGTGAACATCGAGATAGGCCTCCCGCACATCGAGATTGAGCGCTGCGGTGAGAAGGTCTTCGGCATCGCTTTGCTGCTGGTAGAAGAGTTCCTCCGCCGTCTCCGCTTCGCTGTCGGAAGAGTCAGAGAGAGCGGATTCGAAGAACCGCGTGGGCGGCAGTTGTTTCTGGTCTCCGGCGATGACCACCCGCTGGCCGCGGAGCAGCACGGGCAGCGCCTCCTCCAAACGGCACTGGGAGGCTTCGTCGAAAATGACGACGTCGAAGATGGCATGGCGCGGGAAAATCTGCGCCACCGTGGAGGGACTGGCCATCCACACGGGACAGAGATCGTAGATCGGATCGCCGCCGTCCGCCCCTTCACCGGTGGCGAGCATCTGGCGGAGTTTGAGCGCCTTTTTCCCTTTCACATACAGTCGCTGACGCAGCGAGGAGCCGTGACGGTTGAGTTGAGAGCCGGTGCTGCTGAGCAGCCGGTCTCGCTGGTGAGTGAGCCACGTGTGGCGGATGCCGGTTTTGACGAGTTCCATCTTCCGGCGGGAGAGAGTGAGGTAGGAATTGAACGCGGCTTCGATGCGGTCACCGTCGATGGCCATGAGTTCAGAGTCTGACTGGAGCCGCGAGCGCAATTCATTGCCGGTGGCGACTTTGGCAAAGGCGTCGCGCATGTCCTCGCCGCCCGCACCCTGGAGGGCGAGCGCGTCTGCGCCGGAGCGGAGAGCGGCCGGCAACTGATCCAGGGCCGTGGAGAGCCGGACCATGTGTTCCAGCGAAGGGGCCGCCTCCAGCCACGCGGCGGCGTCTTTGGCGGCGCTTTCTCCGGCGGCCCAGCGCTGGACGACCATGGCAGGGGCCGCGTCGTTGAAGAGTCCGCTGGAGACTACCAGGCCGCGCAGTTTTTCAAGAGAGGCGGCCCATGTGGCGGCGCCGTCGAGAGCGGTGGCAGCGCCCTTGCGCTGGCCGGGGCCAGGGAGGCTTTCGGGATTGCGGACGGCTTCCCATGCCGACGCTGCCTTCCATGCGGTGCTGATCGACTGGAGCGTTGCCGAAAGGGCAGTGTCCTCCGGAAATGCCGTGCCGGGATCTCCGGTGATCCGGGCGGCGAAATCCGTTAGGAGAAGCCGTGATTTGGCAGCGGCGTAAAAGGCCTTTGCCGCAACCGCTCCCTCGCGCAGGTTCAGGCCCAGAGGTGTCAGGGCGGCGATGGCTGCCTTCTTCGTTTTTCCGGCAAAGAGACGCTTGATGAAACTTCCGGCGACGGCCTCCCATTCTCCGAGTGCGGAAAGATGCTGATTCACCTGAGGCAGCGTGAGCACGCCTGCACTGCGGGCGGACGTGAGCAGCGACCGGTCCAGCGGCTGATGCAACTGTTCCACCATGGGACTGGCCGCCTCGAATTCTGCGGCGAATGACTTGCGGTTTTGTTCCGGAATCCCCAGCGCTTTTTGCGCGGCAGTCTGGTCCGGCGCAGCGTCGAGGGTGCGGAGCGCGGTGGCCGCGGTTCGCAGGCGGGATTCCTGTTCTGTCAGGCTCAGATTGCTGTCGAGGATTGCGTCCGGAGCCGGCCTTGCCGTGTCGGCGGAACGGGCGGCATCGAGCAGGGCGCTGAAGGTTGTGCGCACATCGGAGGTCGAGCGCTGGAGCAGTTCAGAGAGAGGAATGCCGTGCAGCCCGCGCAGGGGATTTTCTGCATAGCCGGCGTTCTCCGCACGGCGCGCGATTTCCTCCAGAGTCGTATGCGCCGCCGTTGCAGCCGCGGATGTGATCGCCGGGTCCGGTGGCAGATCCGGCAGGCCGGGCCCGGCGGCCAGGGCCATCCATGTGCCGAGGAGTTCATGGAAGGACTGCGCCGTGCCGTCCGGGCTGCCGTGCAGTTTTTTCCGGCAGCTTTCGAGTTCGGAGTGAACGGCGGAAAGCTGTTGATTCACGTTTTGCAGTGGCGCCCGCGGATCCTCCGGCACCGGAGTATCGGCCAGATTCTCCAACTGCCCGCGCAGGCCCATATAGAAGTCTTTACGGTCAGCGCCGGGGTCATGCACCAGGCCGCAGAAGTCGCCGAGTCCCACGGCATCGAGACGGTACTTTACGACGTCCAGCGCAGTGCGTTTATCGCAGACGAAAAGCACCCGCTGCCGCCGGGCGAGGTGGTCGGCGATCATGTTGGTAATGGTCTGACTCTTGCCTGTGCCGGGAGGTCCGTGGACGACGAGCGCCTTTGCCTCGCGCGCAGCGAGCACGGCGTTTGCCTGGCAGGGATCGGCAGCGGACACCAGCCATTCAGAGGTGAAATCCCGCTGCTGGACGACTACCGGATCCTGTGACGGAGTGTCGTTGTCGTTTTGCAGCGCCTGAGGGCTCAGAAAAGAGGACACGGGCTCTACCAGCGCGGGCTGATTGTCGAGCATCCACCGGGTGTCGCGCAGGAGGGACTGATTCGAGAGTGGAAAAAGGCCCAGCACCGCTGAGGGCATCACCGCGACACCCTTTGGCAATTTGTCCATCGACGGTACTTCTGTCAGGATCGATTCCGCCGTGAACGTGGCAGGCGTTTCGAATCCCAGAAGCGTGCTGATCCGGGTGAGCAAATCCGCGACTTCGCGCCACGGGTCGGACGCCTCCTCATCCAGGAAAAGGTCACCGGCCATTTTTCCGGTCTGACGTTCCAGCCATGCGAGAAGCGCGGGATTGGCGACCAGGCGATCCGCACCGTCCGCGGCACAGTGCAGTGTGACGCCCGCGCGGGATGCGGTGCGCACCTGCACCGTGAGCGGCACCAGCAAAAGCGGAGCCAGAATGCGCGACGAGCCTTTGACGGCGGAGTCTTCCGCACTGGCCGGCATGGACAGCAGGGGGAACCCCACCGCGAGACAGGATTCCCCGTGATCGTTCACGTAATTGGTGGCGTCCTCAGCGATGTCCCGCAGCTTTTTCAGAAGGCGGGACTGGGCGAGCCATGCATCGCGGGCTGCCTTTTGCTCCGGGGTCAGCTCCGGCGATTTTCCGGGGCGGGAGGGAGAATCCTCTCCGGAGTCTGCGGAGGGTGCCGTGAAGGGAGGGACCTTTGCGGGAAACTCGAGCCGGCCTTTTTCGAGGAGTTCGCGCATCGCGGTGACGGGGTCCGTACCGCGAAAACTGCCCAGCTCCATGAGGTCACACCGCTGGCGGGAGCGGTGCGGGCGCGCGTTCATCGAGGGCCCGTGGACGAGGCTCGCATAGAGCCGCTGAAGCATGGCGTGGAGGATCATTCCGCGGAGAGTGGAGCCGTTCCCGGCAGCGGGCAACACCGTCCGGGAAACTCCCGCAAAACCGCGGCGGCCTTCTCTTCAACGGTTGGGCACCCGATGCAAAGGACGCGCCAGGGCTCTCCCGTGCGTGCGTAGAAGATGGTGCTTCTCTCAACGACGGGCTTCCGGACAAAGTTCGCGCAGTCCCGCAATCGAACTTCCGGTATTGTATCGCACTATGAAACTGACCCTGATTCTCGGAGCGGCGTTCGTTTATTCTGTCATCGCCGGTTCCGCCACTGCTGCGACCATTCTGTTTGGCGCCACCCTGACAGGGGCGGCTGAGCGGCCGACTCCCGTTGTTACGGGAGGCACCGGGACCGCGAGCCTGACGCTGGACGATGTCAGCGGCGCATGGTTTCTCACCGGCAGTTTTTCCAGCTTGTCGAGCAATTCCAACGCCGCGCATATCCATGGACCTGCGACGACGAGTGAGTTTGCCTCCGTGGTGGTGGGGCTTACGTTCACCAACGGAGCGACCTCCGGAACGCTCTCCGGATCAGGCACGTTTACCCCGACGCAGATAACACAACTGAAAGGCGGGCTTTTCTATGTGAATATCCACAGCGCCAATTTTAGCGGTGGAGAAATCCGCGGCCAACTGGTGCCTGAGCCGGGTTCCCTCGGGCTGGCCGGTCTGCTTGCGCTGGGAGCGCTGCGGCGGCGCCGGTAGCCGGGGAATCTTGCCGTAAGACACTGCCGGTGTGCTTTAGCGGGCTGGCGGTTTTTCCTTGATGTCAGGAGACTGGGAGAGGCTCTCATCCAGCCATCCCATCGTTCCGATGTGAGTCGCCAGCACTTGAGGGATGCTGCCGGAGGAATCCGGCGGAAAGGCAAAAGCGCCGGTTACCCGGATGGAGTTTTCGGGAACCGGCAGTTGTTCACTCAGATGCCGTCCGTCTGCACCGTTCCGTTCCGCGTAGGCCCATACAGTGAACGCGGAATCGGGGTCTGTGACCTTCACGCAGAGATACTTCGCTTTGTCTGCAAAGGGCCCCGCATAGTACTCATCCGTGCGTGCAAAGCCGCGCATCGTCACGGACTGCTGAGGCCGGTCACGCAGCCAGTCCTCCCACTCCATGTCGCCCGCGCCGGTGAGGCAGCGCCAGTCGAGGCGAATTCCCTCCGGGGAGCGCTCGGCGATGGTTTCGACGGGAGTATCGAGCCGGTTGCGTCCGCCGAAGAGGGTGAATTCACGGCCACCGATCCACTCCGATGCGGTGGCCGTGCCGGGCGTGTATTTCCCGCCAGGCTCGTCCGGATGCCGTGCATACCAGGCCTTCATCGCGGGAAGCAGCGCTGCGCCCCCGCGCACGAGCGGAGCCTTTTCTTCAGGCGTGGCGGCCAGAAGAAATTTCTCCATCAACGAGTGCAGTTCCGCCCGTTCATCAAGGTGCCGCGTCACCGTGGCGGTGTCTCTGTCGGCGTCGACGACCGCATGCGCCGGCTCTGGCCCGCGGTGAAGGACGAGGTAGGCAACGACCGGCGTCAGCAGGCACACTGCTCCCGCGAATCCCCACCACGCGGGGGAAACTTCGGAGATCGCCTCTGTGAACCGGAGCCTGCCGGATCGCTTGCGGGAACGGCTCATGCGCCGGAATGAAGCACAGCGCCGCCCGAAAGGACAGCACGGCCCCAAAATTCAACGGACGAAGGGGGCCGCGGTGCGACCGGGATTACTCAGGAATTTCGATGCCGTACTTCTTGGCTGCTTCCTTCATTTTTTTGCCGGCCGCTTTTCCCTCCGTGCCGATCTTTTGAAGCTTCTTCGAGACTTCCGGGTCAGAAAAAGTCTTCTGCGCCCATGCCTTAATCTCCTCGGCTTTTTCCGGCATGTCCTTGAAAATGGCCGCCATCTCCTCAGTCTTCACCATCATTTCCTCCCACGCGGTCTTCAGGTCCGCAGGCAGTCCTTCCGTTTTGATCGCCTTCATTTTGGCGAGCATCGGCTTGATCAATGTCAGCCGGGCCAAAGGGTCGGTTTTGTCTCCGGACTTTTGCATGGCTTTGATTTCCTCTGCGCCCTTCTTAAAGGAAGCGAGGGCTGCCTCTTCGGAAACAGCGGCCGGTTTTGCATCATCCGCCCGGAGAGACGGGATGGAGAGGGAGACGGCGATGGCCGCAAGAAGGGATACGGGAAGGATCGTGATTTTCATGGGAATGTTAAATGGAATGAAGTGTGTGCGCAGGGACCGCCGGGCGATCCGCGGTAAAAACGGAACGGCGGGATTGCAGAATGGCAAGGTTATTAACCGCGTATTCCCGGCATACGTGCCGGGAATACGCGAGGTGCCAGGCCAGTATCGAATGAACCGGCTCAGTCTCCGAGATCGACGTCGTACTTTTTGGCGGTCTCTTTCAGTTTCTTGTCTGCGGCGGCTCCTTCTTCGCCGATCTTCTGCATCTTTGTTCCGAAATCAGGATTCTTAGCCCCCCATGCTTCCATGTCCTCTTTCTTTGAAGGAATGTCCTTTATGAGGGCCGCCATTTCAGCCATTTTTACCTGCATTGCCGCAAGGTCTGTCTTCAGATCGGCGGGGAGGCCCTCTGTCTTAATGGAAACTGCCTTCGCAAGCACCTTTTTCATCGCCTGCATCTGCTCTGCCTGGTCTTTAGCGGCATCACCCTCTTTTTTCAAGGCCTTGACCTCCGCAGCGTCCTTTTTTAAACGCTCGAGGGCGTCCTTCTCCGTGACCACCGCCCCGCTTCCGCCGCCTTTTGAATCCTCTCCCTTTTTATCGCCACAGGACGTGAGCAGGAGCGAAGTGGCAGCGATGGAACAAATGAGAGAGAGATGTAATTTCATAGTGATAACAGGGTTGAGTTTCAGTCGCGGGAGATCGCGAGAGGGGCCGATTATCGGGGGAAAGGGGAACCTCAGGCAACTATAATCTCGCCGCGTTTTTATCACCGGAGGGCCTCCTTTTCTAAAGTTG
>DATAIE010000464.1:0-14564 GCA_036262875.1 Verrucomicrobiales bacterium | reverse complement strand
CGTTCAAGCGCCCACTTGATTTTTCGTGCAGGGGAATAACCTGCGGCTGCCGGGAGTCTCAGTAACAGACTGCCCTATGCCATGCGGAAACTTTTTGCCATCCTTGCCGTTCTGCTGACGGTGCTGCCTCATCCGGCGTTGTTCGCCGCGGCGGTGCTGACGCCGCGGACGTGTACTCCGGAGGCAAAGATGGATTGCTCCTGCTGCGCGGGGGACACCTGCACCTGTTCCATGGAAAACAGGCACCGGAATCCGGTGCCGCCGGAGCCAGCGGGTCCGGTGCGGGGGGCAGACTTTTACCCGGTGGCGGCCATGCCTCCGCTGGAGAAAACAGCGTTTGTTCCGTTTGTGACGGTTCCCGAAAGACCGGTGGTCTTTCCCCGGGAACTGCGTCAGTCGCGGGGGGACGGCGTGCCGCTCTTCATCCGGCACCGCGCCTTTTTGATCTGATCAGGGGAGCATTACGCCCGTGGTGTGCCCTGACGGCACCCTCCATGCACGGCTCGCAGGTGGCCTGCATTCATGTCCACGCACGGTGCGCTGCGCCGTGGTCTCTCTCCGCCGGAATGGCGGAACATGAGCGAGTAACTCTCTTTTCGATTTCCAATGATGACTCTTTTCCGCCATCGCCTTTTCTGTGCGGCGGCCCTTTGCTTCAGTACCACTGCCCAGGCGCGGCTCGTGGAGTATGATCTCACCGTGGCCGAAGAAACCGTGGCCCCTGCCGGTAAACCGGTGCACGGGCTGACGGTGAACGGCGGCATTCCCGGCCCTGTCCTCCGGTTCCGGGAGGGTGACACCGCGCGCGTGCGGCTGCACAACAAACTCACCGGCGAATCCGCTTCGATTCACTGGCATGGCGTGCTCGTGCCAAATGCCGCGGACGGTGTGCCGCGTCTCACTACGCCGATGATTCCCGCGGGGACCGACCATACCTACGAATTTAGACTGAAGCACTCCGGCACCTATTGGTATCATTCCCACACAGGTTTGCAGGAGCAGCGGGGAGTGTATGGAGCTATCGTGGTGGAACCCAAAACCGGTGAACCGGTGAAGGCGGCGCGTGAGCACGTGCTCGTGTTGTCCGACTGGACGAACGAAAGTCCGGACACGGTAATGCGCACCCTCATGAGAGGCAGCGACTGGTATGCGATCAAAAAGGGGACAGCGCAGTCGATCTTCGGTGCGATGAAGGCGGGGCATCTCAAGGAGTACTGGGAGCGCGAGTGGTCGCGGATGCCGCCCATGGATGTTTCGGATGTGGCTTACGATGCCTTTTTGATCAATGGCCGGCGCCGGGTGAATCTCGAAGCGCGGCCCGGCGAACGGGTGCGGCTGAGGATCATCAATGCCGCAGCGGCGAGCTATTTTTATGTGCAGTCCGCCACGGGGCCGCTCACCATTGTAGCTGCGGACGGTCCGGCAGTGCAGCCCATCAGGCAGAACCGGCTGCTCATGGGGATGGCGGAAACGTATGACGTGCTCGTGACGGTGCCGCCGGACGGTGCCTGGGAAATCCGGGCGACAGCGCAGGATGGCTCCGGCCACGCCTCGGCATGGATCGGGAGCGGTGAAGAGCACCCGGCCCCTGAAGTGCCGCGGCTGAATCTATATGATATGAGCGGCAGTATGGATGCGGTGCTGGAGCAGAGTGACGGGTCCGCCGCCCTGACGGACCGGCAGGCGCTGGCGGCGGAGATTCCCAGGCCGCTGCCTCCCTATCAAAGACTGAAGTCACCGGTGTCCACCGCTCTCCCGCGCAATGCGCCGCACCGCACCATCCCGATGCATCTGACCGGCGATATGATCCGGTATACCTGGTCGATTAACGGCAAGCCGCTGAAAGAGGACAGCACCATCAAGGTGAAGCGCGGCGAGGTGCTCCGCCTTGAGTTTATCAACGATACCATGATGCACCACCCGATGCACCTGCACGGGCATTTTTTCCGGCTGCTCATGGACCCGGAACATCCGTCGACTCACGCCCCGTTGAAACACACGGTGGACGTCCCGCCGATGAGCCGCCGTACCATCGAGTTTCTCGCCAATGAGTATGGCGACTGGTTTTTCCACTGTCACCTGCTCTATCATATGGAGTCCGGCATGGCCCGGGTCTTCAGTTATGATGATCAGGGGGAGGATCATGTGCCGGATATTTTCTGCGACTGCATGCCTGAATACCGGCTGCTGATCGACGGCAGCGTGCAGAGCCACATGACCGAAGGAGTGGTCACCCTGATGAACGCGAAAAATGACTTCAGCCTGTTGTGGAACGTCGGCTGGGGAAACATGGATGACACCGAGTATCAGGCCGATATCATCTGGCAGCGGTACCTCAATCCGCGATGGAGTGTCTTCGGAGGGATGCGTTTTACCAACCGGATGGACGAGGAGAACCGGGCCATTGCCGGAGTGAATTACCGCCTGCCGCTGATGGCTCAGCTCCGGCTGACGCTCGACAGTGAAGCCGATGCACGTCTGGGGCTGTCCAAAAGCTTCCAGCTTACCAGCCGCCTCAGTGTTTTCGGCGGGGTGGAATATGACACCAACACCCGGTGGATGTGGACCACGGGTGCCAACTATACCCTGACAAGAAACACTGGGCTGATCCTCAGCCACGACTCCGACTACGGCTTTGGCGGAGGTATTTCCTTTCGATTTTGATCCTCCTGAACACTCACCCCAACCCTAATACACAACATGAAAACGATATTCGCTCTTCTCGCCCTGTCCGTCCTTGCGCCTTCCGGCGTGACTGTTACCCCGGCTGCCGCTGCGGAAGCAGCCGGTAAAACGAAACCCTATCCCCTGAACACCTGCATCGTTTCCGGCAACAAGCTGGGATCCATGGGCACGGTGCAAAGCCTCGTCCACGAGGGGCAGGAGATCAAATTCTGCTGCAAGCCCTGCGTGGGCAAATTCAAGAAAGACCCCGCCAAGTACCTCGCCAAATTGAAGAAATGACGCCGGCCCTCTCTGCGATATGGTCGATCCCATGAAACTGTCTGCAGTCATAGTCCTGCTGGGCGCGTGCGCCTCCTCCTCCATAGCCACCGGTGTGAAGCTGGAGTCTGTGCCGGAAGGCGGTGTGCAGCCGCAGGTGGCGGTGCAGCCCGGCGGCGCAGTGCATCTCGTCTATTTGAAGGAACAGGCGGGGGGCGCGGACATCCGCTATACCCGGCGGGCTGCCGGATCCACTCAATGGGACCCGCCGGTGACGGTAAACAGCGTGGCCGGGAGCGCGGTCGCCACGGGCACGATCCGAGGCGCTCAACTGGCCCTGGGCAAATCCGGGCGAGTGCACGTGGTGTGGAACGGCGGTGCGAAAGAAAAGGACTATGCCACTGCGCCGCTGCTCTACGCACGCATGGCCGATGACGGCAAATCCTTCTCCCCGCAGCAGAATCTGCTGGGGGAAACGCGGAATCTCGATGGAGGCGCCTCCATCGCGGCCACGGAAAAGGGCGGCGTTTTCATCGTGTGGCATGCCTCGCCAAAGGCGGCGTCGTCGGAATCGGACCGCCTCGTGTATGTGACCCGCTCCACGGATGACGGGAAGACCTTCACTGCGGCGGCTCCGGCGGGCGGGGTGGCGGCAGGCGTTTGCCCGTGCTGTTCCCTGAAGGCATTCACCGCTCCGGACGGCAGTCTGCTAACGCTCTACCGGAATGCCCTCGCGCCGGCGGAGCGCGACATGACGCTGCTGGTCTCCGGCGATGGAGGACTCACGTTCAAAGCGAGTCCCGTTCACCCGTGGCCGGTGGCGGCGTGCCCCATGAGCAGCGCGGCTTTGACAGGGGCCGGCCCCGCCACCCGCGCGGCGTGGGAAACGAATTCCGCGATCTATACCTCTCTCCTCTCCGGCAATATTGAACCGGTGGCGGTTTCCAGCGGGCAGGCCCGCCATCCCGCCCTGGCGGTGAATGCCCGGGGCGAAACGCTTGTTTCATGGAGCATCGGCACCGGCTGGAAGCGCGGCGGTGAACTGGGCTGGGTGATTCTGGATGCCGCCGGTAAGCCCGGCGAAAAACGCGGCACCGCTCCCGGTGTGCCGGTGTGGAGTCACACCGCCGCCTTCGCTGCGGCAGACGGAGATTTTGTTATTCTCCACTGATCCCTCTTTATGTCCTCTCAGGTTTTCTCAGTTACCGGTCTCCATTGTCAAAGTTGTGTCCAGACCGTCGGCGACAGGCTGCGTGCCCACGAAGCGGTTCAGAAAGCGGACGTTTCGCTGCATCCTCCGCAAATCACGCTGGAAACACATCACGCGCTCGGCGCGGCGGAAGTGAATGCCTGGCTGGCACCACTGCAGCGTTATCAGGTGAGCGATCTTAACAGACCGGAAGCGCCGGCGGAAGAGAAGCTTCCGGTAAGCTGGAAACCGTTGCTCCTCCTCCTGACGTTTCTTCTTGCTGTGACGCTGGCGACCCAACTGGCAGGCGGACGCTTTGATTTGGACACGGCCATGCGCACTTTCATGGGCGGCTTCTTTATCGCTTTCTCCTTCTTCAAGTTTCTCGACCTGCGGGGCTTTGCGGATGCCTATCGCGGTTATGATCTCGTCGCAAAGGCCTGGCCTCCCTACGGGCGCATCTATCCGTTCCTGGAGTTCGGCCTCGGCTTTGCCTACATCGCGAACTGGCAGCCTTTTGCCGTGAATATCGCCACCGCTCTTTTGATGGCCGTGAGCCTTGCAGGCGTGATCCGCGCAGTCCTCTCGAAAAAACAAATCCGCTGCGCCTGCCTCGGCACCGGCTTCAATCTTCCCATGTCCACGGTCACCGTGATCGAAGACGGACTAATGTTTGTCATGGCGGTGGTCATGCTGATGTGAGGCGCCGGACTGGTGAGGACGCTTGCGGGGCGCGGATTCGCTGCCCATGGTGGATTCGAATTCACCCATGACAGCCGCCGCCGACTCAGTGCCCGCGTCAGTCCCGGCAATGCGGGCGGGGCTTCGCGACTTCTCCGACCGGCTCAGTCCCATGCTGGTAAAGGAACTGCGGCAGGGCCTCAAGTCGCCGGTATTCATCTGGGGACTGATCCTGATGCAACTGGCGCTGGCCCTCATGGCGCTGGTGACGATGGATGAAGGAAACAGTTCAGACTCGAGTCTGGCGTTCTGGTGGTCGGGCGCGATTGTTGTTTGCATCCTGCTGCCGATGCGTGTGGCCAATGCGCTGCGCGATGAAATGGGCGGCAACACGATGGATACACTGGTGTTGACCCGGCTTTCCGCGTGGCGGATCACTCTTGGGAAATGGCTGGCCACAGGGGCGCTCCAGATCCTGGTGGCCATTACCGTCCTGCCCTATCTGATCCTGCGTTACTTCGCGGGCGGTGTGGATACCCCGGCGGAAATTGCGTGGATGGGAGGGCTGGTCGTCTTTGGCCTGCTCGTTACCGCCATTATGTTGGGCCTGTCGTGGTTCCGGTATTTTCTGGTGAGGGCGTTCGTCATGCTGGTGGTGATCTTCGGAGCCGCGATGGGATGTGCGGCGCTGATTCTCATGGTAACGAGAGGGGCGGATTATGTGATGGAGAGGGAGTTTATCGGCATAGGCTGGTCGGGTTTTGTGTGGCTCCTCCTGCTCACGGGATGGCTGGGCTACTTTTTTCTCGATCTGGGAGTGGCACAAATTGCCCCGGCGGCGGAAAACCGTGCCACGCGGAGGCGTTTGTCGGCGCTGGTTTTTTGTGTTGCCGCAGGCGCGTGCTGTCTAATGACCAAAAAGCCGGAGGGCGGTTTGTTGCTCGGGGTCTTGTCGTTTGGGGTGCTCATCGCTGCCTGCGTCCAGGCTCTCTGCGAGCGACCCGCGAACTTTGCGCCAATATTGAAGCCATTTGTAAAACGCGGCCTCGCGGGCCGTCTCGCGGGCCGTCTTCTGTATCCCGGTTGGCACACAGGCGTGTTTTACAGTTTCGTTCTGTTCGTGTCCGGAGCCACGCTTTTTTCCCTTCTAATGCGTTTCGCGTTCTCGACGCGGTATTACGATTCGACCGAATTTGTCGCGCCCGTGGTTTCCGTTTTTGCGGGAATCTACGGACTGATAATTCTGCCGGTAGTCTTGTGGCGGTTATTCCAGCTCATGCACCGCTGGAATTTCTGGCGATGGCTGATGCTCGTCATGGTGGCCGGACTACTTCACGGAGCCATCCTGATCGGCGCCTCCAAGTCGGACGGAAGCGGCGCCCGGCTAAACCTCCTCCTGCCCAGTGGCGGATTGCTGGTTCCCGTCATCGCCGAAATGGAGAGAAAGGAGGAGTGGCGGCAGCAGGGGCCGGACAGTTGGGACCGTGGAAACAACTGGGACGACATGGAGCGGCGGCAGCGACAGATCATGTCGCTGCTGGCCGTGGCGGCATGTGTGTCTCTCGCACTGTGGGGGGCTCTCGCGTTTATTTTTGCGCTGATCGAATTGCGCAAAACCCGCGAAGCCGAGGACGAACTGGCGGCGGCGCTGGACTGGAAAAACCGGACCGCCGGCGCTTAAAAATAGCCTTCCTTTTTCCGGTCCTCCATGGCGCTCTCACTGCGCTGGTCATCCGCACGCGTTCCGCGCTCCGTTTGCCGGGCGGCCGCCACTTCGGCGATCACTTCGTCCAGATCGGAGGCGCAGGACTCCACCGCTCCCGTGCAAGTGACGTCCCCGATGGTGCGGAAGCGAATCGTTTTAGGAACCACCGGCTCATCCGGCTGCGGATTGGCGAATCCGGTTTCCGCGTCGAGCCACGAGCCGTCCCGCTGGAAGACCTGTCGCCGGTGGCTGAAATAGATTTGCGGCAGGGGAATGTCCTGTTCTTTGATATACTGCCATACATCCATTTCCGTCCAGTTGCTGAGCGGGAAGACGCGGAAGTGCTCACCGTCAAGCATGCGGCCGTTGAAAAGGTTCCACAGTTCCGGGCGCTGGTTCTTCGGATCCCACTGGCCGAAATCATTGCGGTGGCTGAAGAAACGCTCCTTGGCGCGCGCCTTCTCTTCATCCCGGCGTCCGCCGCCGAGACAGGCGTCAAACTTCCCGTCAGCGATCGCATCGAGCAGGGTCACGGTCTGCAGTTTATTCCGGCTGGCCCGCGGCCCCTTTTCCTCGACGACACGCCCCTGGTCGATGCTGTCCTGCACGCGGGCCACGACGAGGCGGGCATCGAGCCGTTTCACAAACTCGTCCCGGTATTCGAGCGTTTCGGGAAAATTGTGCCCCGTGTCCACATGTAAAAGGGCAAAGGGCATGCGCCCGGGATGAAACGCCTTACGACTCAACCACGCCATCACAATGGAATCCTTGCCGCCGGAAAAGAGCAGCGCCGGATTCCGGAACTGTGCGGCGGTCTCCCGCAGGACGTAGATGGCCTCCGATTCAAGTTGGCGAAGGTGGCTGATGTTATAGCTGTGAAAATTGGACATGGGCGATGAGAGCCTCATCATGAGCTCAAGAAAATGTCGAAGCAAGCGAATTCTCCCTATTGTCTATGGGATTAGTCGTCTTTTTAATTTGCCAAAATGCATTCGCAGTCAGACGGCGATGCGTCATCAGTTTCCATCCTCTCTCCCGGTCGTGTTGTCACTTCGTTTCATCCTCTCCCTTTTGCTCTCCGGTTTGGCGCTGAACGGATGCGCTCCTTACGCAAAAGTCGTCGAAATCCGTCCGGAATATGCGGCGATGGCCGCCGGGACCGGCGAATCCGCGATCGCTGCGCAATACCTCCAGGCGGCACTGGACCCGCGCCAGCCGCTCACGCCGGAAGAGCGCATGGGCCGCTGCCTCGCGGCGGCGGACGTCTTTGCGGCTCATCTCCACCGCCATCCGCGTGCTGAAACGGCTTTGAAGGACTACAACTTCGCGCTGGGAGTCTTTTTCTCTGTGGTCCGGAAGAATGGCCTGGAGCCCTGGCGCGGTCCCCTCCGCGTTCCTTCGCCCCGGGGAATCTATTTTGTCACCCTCCGGTCTGATCCGAAGGCCCTGTGGAAAGCGGCTGACTGCGAGTTTCTACCCGCGGATGAATTGATGATCTCCGGGAGCTATGTCTCTTCCCGCACCCGGAGGCCGGGCATTGGCGCGCCGCTGGTTGCGCGTCGCCGGGAGCCGCTGAAGACGGCCGCGGAGGACTTCGTGCTCTCCCGCACTGAATACGGCGTGACCGCCGTCGCCGAATTTTCAGGGAGAAAGTGTGTAATCGATTTCGAGGACCCGCTGAGTTGCGAAACGATCACGGTCAGCGGCACGAAGTTTCCACTCGCGGCGGACTTCACCGCGCCGATCGCCATCCGGCTCGCGGGAACGAATTACCGAAAGCTGGAACTGCTGAATCTCGTCCGGCCCAATAACGAGCCGGACAGTGCGGGCATCAGCGCGGGAATTGTGAGGCTTCAGCCCTTCGATCCTGAGAAGACGACGGTTCTGGTCGTGCATGGGCTCTTTGATTCCCCCGCCACCTGGGCACCCATGATCAATACCCTGCGCGGCGACCCGGAGATCCGGAAGCACTATCAATTTTGGTTCTTCGGATATCCCAGCGGGTACCCCTACCCCTACTCGGCGGCCCTGCTCCGGAAGCAACTCGACGCGGCGCTGAGGAAGTTCCCGCAGCGGAAGCCGATGATCCTCATCGGACACAGCATGGGAGGCCTTTTGAGCCGGCTGATGATTACGGATTCCGGTGACAAGCTGTGGATGAAGATGTTCGGGAAGCCGCCGGAGTCGACCCGCCTCCGCGGCAGGAGCGGTCAGATCCTGAGAGAGTCTCTGCTTTTCAAATCCCGGCCGGAGGTGGGAAGAGTAATCTTTATCGCCACCCCGCACCGCGGCAGCAAACTGGCTTCAGGGATTGTCGGCCGTCTCGCGATGAAGCTGATCAAAGCTCCCAAATTCCTGCTGGATACCGCCATGGACGCCACCCGCCTCGTGACGATGGACACCGGGGGCATGACCGTCCGGAACATCCCCAACAGCATCTCCACGCTGTCGCCCAATGACACATTCGTGAAAGCCATCAATACCATCCCCATCCGGGCGGGAGTGCCGTATCACTCGATCATCGGAGACCGCGGGAAGGGGGATACCCCCAACAGCAGCGACGGAGCAGTGCCTTACTGGAGCAGTCATTTGGAGGGGGCGCAGAGCGAATTGATCGTGCCGTCCGGGCACCGGGCGCACCAGCATCCGGCCGCCATTGCCGAGGTGCGGCGTATCCTTCTCCTCAATCAGAAGCGGCGCTGAACGGGGAATCCGGCGGCGCGGGAAGGCCAGTGAGGCGGAAGTTGACGCCGCGGAGGCCCGCTGGCATGCTTCCGGGACAAGACGGCCCGGCAGGGCGGGGATGGCGGGGTCCGGATTCCGGCCCCATTTCTTCGCTTTGCAGATTTGAAAAACGGGCCTAAATCCGCCGCCCTCCCAATTTTATGGCCTCCACACCTGTCATCAATCTCCGCCGCGGTCACGCCGTCCGGCACAACAACGACGTCTGCATCATCAGTGAAATGGAGCATAAGACGCCTCCCCGCATGGCGTCCTATGTGCAGATGTCCATCCGCAGCATCACCTCCGGCCGCGTCACGAACCTGCGCCTCACGTCGAACGAATCGCTGGATGCCGTGAACCTCGTGAAAATCGATCACGAATACAGCTACAAGGACAGCAGCGGCTATCACTTCATCCATCCGGAGACCTACGATGATGTCCTCGTGGACGAGGCAAAAGTAGCTCCGGTGAAGAACTACCTCTTCGAGGGCGGCAAGTATATTCTCGTCTTCACCGATGACACGGTGGCCGCCATCGAGTTGCCCGCCTCCATGATCCTCACGGTGGCGGAGGCCTCTGAGGGCGTCCGCGGCGATTCGGCGAATAACATGTACAAGCCCGCCGTGATGGAAACCGGTCTCACCGTCCAAGTGCCGCTCTTCATCAACCGCGGCGAAAAGATCAGCGTCAAAACGGAAGACGGCACCTACCTCGGCCGCGCCTGAGCCGGGAGCCCGGCGTCAAGCCGCGTAGACCGCCTGGGCTGCGGCTGTTCCGCCGCTGCGTCCCAGGATATTCTCCAGTGCGGTGAGCACCAGCATCACGTTTCGCTGGCTGCTGCTGCTGCCCATGAGGCCAATGCGCAGGGCCTTGCCTTTGAACGGGCCGAGACCGGCACCGATTTCGATTCCGTATTCCGTCAGCAGCCTCCGGCGCACGGCGGCCTCGTCCACGCCCTCCGGTGCGTGGATGGCATTCAGCGTCGTGAGGGATTCCTTCGGGATGAACGCCAGCCCTATCGTTTCCAGGCCCGCCCGCAGGGCGAGGTGATTGTGCCGGTGTCTGGCGATGCGCTTCTCCAGCCCCTCTTCGAGAACGATTGCGAGCGCCTCCCGCAGTGCGTAGGTCATATTGATAGGGGCGGTGTGGTGATACACGCGGTCGGCACCCCAGTAGTTGCGGATCATGGTCATATCCAGATACCAGCTCTGCACCTTCGTTTTGCGGGCATCCATGCGAGCCAGAGCCCGCGGTGAAAACGTCACCGGGGACAGCCCCGGCGGACAGCTTAGACATTTTTGCGTGCCGCTGTAGCAGGCGTCGATTCCCCAGGCATCGATCTCCAGAGGCAACCCGCCGAGGGACGTGACCGCATCCACGGCAAAAAGAACACCCGCGTCATGCACCATGCGGGAAATCTCCTCCAGCGGCTGATGCGCACCCGTGCTCGTCTCGGCGTGCACGATGCCGAACACCCTGGCATCCGGCACGGCTTTCAGAGCTTCCGCTGCTTTCTCCGCGGGGATCGTTTCACCCCACGGCACTTCGATGGCATGCACCTTTGCGCCGCAGCGCTCGAAGACATCCTTCATCCGTCCGCCAAAGACTCCATTCACACAGACGATGGCCGCATCGCCCGGCTCCAGCAGGTTCACCGCCACGGTTTCCATGCCTGCGCTGCCCGTGCCGCTCATGGCCAGCGTCATCTCGTTTTGCGTCCGGAAAACCTCCCGCAGCATTTGCCGCGTTTCGTCCATGAGCTTGAGATACTCCGGGTCCAGGTGTCCCAGCGTAGGGGCTCCCAGGGCCTGAAGCACCCGTGCAGGCACATCACTGGGACCGGGACCGAGCAGCACGCGCTGCGAGGGGTGAAAGGAGGGAGCGTCATTCATAACGCCGCCGTCCTTAGCGGGACATGCCGCCTGCGCGAGGGAAATCCTCTGCGAAAATATCCGGGCGGATTTAGCGGCTGATATCGTTCTGGCGCAAAATGCGCAGGCCCTTGGCCTCCATGACCGATGCCCCGAATTCGATATCCTCCAAGTGCAGGGCTATCGCCGGCAGTCCGCCGGGCTGGGCCAGCAGGGGGTAAGCGAAATGGATATTCGTCTCCGCCTGGAGAAACGCCGTGAGGCAGTTGCTCAGCCCCTGCGCGCCGTCCTTCAACTGCACCACGAGCAGGTCGCTGATGCCGAAGGGGATGCCCTTCTCGATGAAAATCGTTTCCACCATTTCCGGATCGCTCACGATGAGACGGGCCACGGTCACATCCACAGAGTCCTGAAGGCTCAGCCCCAGCACCAGCACGCTCGCGTCCTCCAGGAGCCTTACGACGCTCAGCAGGGCACCCGCCCGGTTAATGAGGAAGACAGAGAATTGTTTGACGTAGGGACTTTGTTGAGTGTTTTCAATTTCCATGGATCAGGAGAGGCACGCAGTGCGTTAAATGGTCAGGCCGGAATGGCAAACCGGGAGATTAGAGCTTGTCCGGTTTCGTCCCTTCGGAACGGGACTCGTCATTGATCAGTTCGGCCACCATCGATTCCAGCAGAGGCAGGGAAACGGCCAGGCGCGCGGCTGCATTGGTGCCGTTGGTTTCTCCGGCCCAGGTTTTGTTGAGGGCGTCGAGTCCCGCTGTCAGCGACTGCAGGGTTTTCGATTCCGCGGCGGCGTTCAGCTTCACGGCGCGGGCATGGAGGTCGGTAAGCAGGGCAGAGGACCAGATGCATGCCTGCGCAGGGGGCGCGGATTGTTTTGAGGAAAAGCGGGCACAGATGTGGAAGGCCCGCAGCCAGCACCCGATGCGCTCGAGTTCCGCCAGGCGCCCGTCCTTCTGCTCCTCCAGGAATTTTCCGTGGTTGGTCATCAGAGAGGTGATTTCCGTCCGCACTCCTGGCCAGTCTCCATCGGCGGCCAATTCTGTGACTTTTTGGCGGAGCGGTCCCATTTGCCGGGTGATACTCAGCATCATTTCCAGCGAGGCCATGTCCGTTAGAAGATTACGCACCTGCTGGGCATCGCGCACCTCCGCGGCGAGATAACAGTCGGCACAGACGGCCCCCAGGGCGAGCGCCGCCTTATAGCGGTCTCCTGCGGAATGGGGCACCGTTTCCCGAAAATAGGGCCGCCACTGCGGGCGGAGATCCTTCGTCACCGCGGAAAAAAGCTGGGACGGGGAATCGGGCAGTTTCGCCGCGGGGCGCGGGGCTCCCGCCGGAGAGGATTGCTGGTCTGCGCCCCCAAAACCAGCGCCCGGCAAGAGCAGGACGGCGGCAGCAGACAGAATTCGTGCGCGCATAAAACGGGGGGAAAGGCCGGAGATTTGGATGGTGATTCTAAACCCGTTCGGGCCTCCCTGCAATCCTCACATCGCTCCACACTTTTTTTCACAACCCGTTGACACGTCAGGGAATCCTGTGCCCCGCGGGGCCGGTCTCTGCATTCTGCACCCTTTTTCATGCATTGTGCATTCTCGTGCTTTTTTCGCCCGGGAACGGGGCAGGGGAATCCGCAGGACGCTCCGTGGAACGGATAGTGCGGCCTAAGGGAAGCGAACAACCCATCAAAATATGAAAGCGACGCTTGAGAAAATGCCCACAGGCAAAAAGAAGGTGCTGCCCGGGGCCTTTGATCCGGACTTCTGGCGGGATCGCTTCCCGTCCGAGCCCTACACGGTCGATACGGACCGCTTTGAGGACTATGAGCCAGCCTACCGCCTCGGCTACAATCTCCAGAGCGTCATTGGCGATTTCGACCTCCACGAGCCGGACATCCGCGAACGCTGGGAGTCAGCCAAAGGCAACTCCCGCCTTTCCTGGGATGTCGCCAAAGAGGCTGTCCGCAGCGCATGGATGGACAACTCCACCATGCCGCGCGACGAAAGCAATCCTTCCTCCAGCGATTGAGGGCGGTCTGCGAAGATACACGAAGATACAAAGATACAAAAAACGAGAGCAGCGGAGGGCACCATTTTCCTCCGCTGCTCTTTTCTGTTTGGGCTTTGAAACTCAGGCCGTGCGCCTCAGGGCCACCGTCTGCCGTCTTGCTGACCGCTGCAGCAGACCGCGCCTCAGTCCCACGGGCGCAAGGCAGTGGTGAAGAAAATCCTCGATGACATTCATGACGGGCACGATATTGCCCGCAGGCTCGAGCCGGATGACCTGGGAATCGCCCCACGGGTGCTTGATCGCTGCGCAGAGGGCACCCTCGGTGATCATGAAGCGGAGACAGCCGGCATCCTGGTCATTGAGTCCTGCGGACCAGTCCATAAAAAGGAGAGCGTGCGTTTTGGACTCATCCTCCTCCACAGGAGAGATGGTGGCCGCCAAAAAGCCTTTGTCTTCTAGAGCCTGCCTCACCTGCAGCAGGAGGGGCCATACATCTCGGGACAGGAATTCCTCCGGCGGGATGGGAATGGTGCCGTTGTCCGTGCAGTCCCGCACTGCGGGAGACCGGCCCTGGAGAGCATCAGCGATCACTTTCGATAAATTGAGAGACATGAGGGAGGGGGAATTCCCTGCCCTTGTGCAGACATCGTGCCTCCCTGCTTAACGCCCCGCGAGCCTAAGAGCGCGGCTTGGTCGCGAGACCTCTCTGAACGATCCCGAGCCGGTTCACCACGTCCAGCACATCGAGGATGCTTTGATAGGGTGTCCCCGACTCTCCTCTGATGACCACTGGGAAATCCGGATTCTGGGCTTTGTGAGCCTTTAATTGTGCTTCCAGATCCGGCAGGGAAACCGGTCTGCCGTCGAGAAAGGCCCGCCCCTGATTGTCCACGGCGATCGCTTTCATCTTCGACTTATCGTCCTTCTTGGCCGGCGCATTGGTGGCGCGGGGAAGACTGGCCTTCAGACCGGTGACGGTGGCCGTGGTCATCAGGATGAAGATCACCAGAAGCACATACGCCAGGTCCAGCATGGGCGTGATGTTGATTTCGTCGTACGGTTTGTCTTCGGATACTTGCATGGCGGCTCTCCCGGGGCGGATGGTTTGGGGGAACACGATGCCCTGAGACGGGCACAAAATCCGCGCCCGTTTGGTGACGATTTCGTCAGAGGCTGGCGTCCGGTCCGTGTTCGATCCTTCACTTCAGCGGGCGGGGCCGGCATCGCTTGCCATCGATCTTTCACTGCTCAAAGTGGGTGGCATGAACGACGACGAAGCAGAAGAGACGCCCGCCTCCCAGGAAGCGCCCGCCGCGGCGGTGGAGGGAGTGGACGCCCCGGAATCCGTGAGTCCCGTTCCGCCTCCGAGGCCGTTTTTCTTCCCCCGGGCTCCCTCCCGCATTTTGATCACCGCCTCCGGCCCGAATGATGACCG
>DATAIE010000463.1:0-8980 GCA_036262875.1 Verrucomicrobiales bacterium | reverse complement strand
GTCGAGCGGGCGATTTCCCGGTGAGTCATTCCCAAAGCCCGGAGGGTGCTGATATCGTTCCTGCGCTCCACGAGCATGCTTGCGAGGGTGAGTCCCAGCCCGATGACGGCAACACAAACCCCGATCAATTCCAGAGCCCAGGTAATGGCAAAGGACTGTTTGAAGATTCTCATGATCTCCGTGCGCAGCGCGGAATTGGTGAAAATGGACAGCCCTGGATAATCCTTCAGCAGGGCCGCCCGCACGGCCTCCGGGTCGTGCCCGGGTTTGACGAACATGACCACACTCGCCGCCATCCCGTCGTCAAACCACTTCGCGAAGTGTTCCCGGTCGATGATGATGGAACCCCGCTCGTTGCCGTAATCCGCAAAGCTCCCGGCAATTCTGAGTTCCTGCATTCCGGCGGGAGTGGGAATCTGGACGCGATCCTCCTGGTGAAGTCCAAAGCGTTCGATGAATGCTTCGCTGACAAGGCAAAGGCCGGCGTTGCGGGACGAATCGAAGACAGCGCCGTCCTTCGGTTTTTCGAGCCACGCCATGTCGAGGTGCTCCTGCATGAACCGCATGCGGCCTGCCCAGAGCAGCGTCTCTTTTCCGTCCACCTGCACGGGAGCCGCCTGAATGATATTGGCATCTCCCGTTTCGGGCCGGGCCAGAATGCCGCGCCATGTCTCCGGAGTAAGCCGGTTTTGAGAGGAGGCACTTTGAGCTCCATCGCTGGAGATATAGAGGTCCGCCACGAAGGTGCGCTCGATCCAACCCCGCATCGTATGCTCGAAGCTGCCCACCATGATCCCCATGCCGGCGGTCATAGCCGTGGCGCTGAGCAGTCCCGCCGCGGCCATGCGATGGCGGCTGGCCGGCTGCCGCAGGTGACTCAGTGCCAGGCGGAACGAGGCGGAAACGCCACCCGTTCGCGCGAGCGAGCGGCCCAGCAGTTTTACGGCGGGAGCACTCATCAGCCCTCCGCCCAGCACTGCAAACAATCCGGAAAAAAAGCCGGCCACCGCAAGGCGTCCACCGTCTGCAAAGCGCAGAGGCGGCACCAGCGTCAGCAGCGCCGCGATGGCCAGCAACAGGCAGCCCGTCAGCACATGCCTGCGGTGCAGGGGAGTGCCGGCCACGGCATTGCGGCGAAGCATCTGCGCGGGAGGAGTCAGGGCGGCATTCCGGGCAGGCCACCATCCCGCGATGACACTCGCCACGACTCCCAGCGCGATGGCCGCTGCGCCCTCGCCGGCACTGAGACTGGCCGTGCGGGCGCTGCTGGCTGAATAAAGGGTATTCATCGTGCGGCTCACGGCGATCACTGCCCATTGCGCTCCGGCCCAGCCCAGCAGCGCACCGAGCACACCGCCTGCGAGTCCCAGCATCGCCGCCTCCGCCAGCCATGCCCGGCGAATGGCTCCTGCCGTGACTCCGAGCGAACGCAGGATGCCCGTCTCCTCGCGCCGCCGTACTACCGCTCCGTCGAGGGCCTGGAAGATCAGATAGAGTCCCACTGTCAGTGCGAGGAGGGAAAGAACGGTCAGATTCATCCGGAAGGCGCGCGTCATGATTTCCGCGCTCTCACGGCGTTCGTTAGGAGATGCCGTGTTCCACCGTCCGTGGCTGATTTTATCGAGGATGGCGCGCGTCTCCGTTCTTTGCGCCTCCGCCAGTGGTCCAGATTCGATGAGGAATTCCACCCGGTCAATCTTCCCCGTCCGCCCGCTCAAGGCCTGTAGATTCGGGAGATCCATCACCAGCAGCGTATCGGGAATCCGCAACCCCTCACCAGGTTCCGGCAGTATTCCCGCCACATGGAGTTCCACCACCCGCTCGTTGACGATCAACGTGAATTTTCCTCCCGCTTTCAGCGACTGCGCCTTCGCCATGGCCGAAGGAATATATACGCCGAGGGGATCAGTGAAGACGGTCCAGAACTGCGGGGACTCCGCCATACTCACGGCGGGCCGCTCCACGGGCAGATTCTGAAGAGCGACCAGGTCCAGCCCAAGGAGAGTATATGTCGTACGGGCTCCCCGCTCTTCCTCTGAAGGCGTGCCGTTGCCCGGCGGCGCGGCCGTGGTTTCCACCACAGGTACGATGTGCACGGCCAGGTCCCGCAGGGCCTCGCGCAATTCAGGAAGCACTGCTTCCGGCAGCCGTCCCCCCGGCGGCGTGATCACCCAGTCGCTTTGAGTCGTCAGCAGACTGGTAAACTGCTGGAAGCCGGCCACCGCCGCCCGGTTGGCGAGCCGCACCGCGAAATAGACCGCCACTCCCAGCGCCAGGATCGACACGAGTAGAATCGAAGTTCCCGGTGCCATCCGGGAGTGCCGCCATGAAAACAGCCTCAGCAGCAGGCGCGTCATGGTGCCCGTTCCTCCGGCGCGATCTCCCCGTCGCGGAGATGAATGATGCGATGGCAAATCCGCGTCGCTTCCAGACTGTGAGTCACCAGCACCAGGGCCGTACCTGTTTCCGCAGAGAGTTCCTCGATGAGGTCCAGGACGTTTTCCCCGCTCACGGAATCCAGATTGCCCGTGGGCTCGTCGGCCAGCAGCAGGGCGGGCCGGTGAATCAGAGCCCGTGCGATTGCCACCCGCTGCATCTCCCCTCCCGACAACTGTCCAGGCAGGGCGCGGGACCGGTGCGTGAGGCCCACGCGTTCCAGCAGGGCCGTGACCCGCGCCGCGCGTTCGCGCGACGGCACGCCGTTGAGTTGCAGCGGGAGTTCCACATTTTCGGCGGCGGTAAGCGTCGGCAGCAGGTGGAAGAACTGGAAGATGCTGCCGATGTCGCGCCTTCTCAGCGCCGCCAGTTCATCCGGTGACATCCTTTCCATCGCCTGCCCCCGCAGGTGCAGGGTGCCTCCATCGGCACGGTCCACGCCGCCGAGGCAGTTGAGCAGCGTGGTCTTGCCCGATCCCGAGGGCCCCATCAGCGCCAGCCGTTCACCGGTTAGCAGAGTCAGTGACACTCCGCGCAGCACTGCCCGCCCATCGTAGGATTTCGTCAGGGAGGAGGCGGCAAGCAACGGAGTCGGAGAACCGGTCATGATGAAAAGAGAGCCCGCAGTCACCCCGGGCAGGGCTCTTCGCAACCGCCTGCGCGGGCCTAACCGTTTTGAAACCGGATGTCCTTCACCTTCAGTTTTCCATACTGCTCCTGCAAACGGAGGAGGATATCCCGCTTCAAACGGCGTTCGAGATCATACTTCACGGATGCTTGAATCACCGCCACATGGAGCACCCCGCGCCGCAGAGATACGGGCCGGGAATGCTTCGCCAGGAATTCGCCCACGGTCTTCTCCCAGTCCGCCGCCACTTCTTCATGATTCAGCCGGTCCTCGATCCCGGCGCGCTTCATGACACGGCCCACGACATCGCCCACTTTCCGTTCATATCCGCTCAGGTCCGGCGGGATATAGACGCCCCGCCAGTCTGCAAGAATCCTGCGCTGCAGCCTGCGGCGGGCATTCTCAGCGGTGTTGGCCGCCTTGCGGTTCGCGGGTTCGGGATCGGCCATCGGGTTCGTGGTTGGAGCCATTTAACACAGCGGGATGAATCCGCATCCGGAGACTTGCCGGACAGTGCGATTTTCGTTTTATTGGAAAAGATGCGATTGTCTGTGCTCACCGGATGCCTCCTCACGATCCTCCGCGCGGAGGGGCAGGTATCCTCCGTGCCGGTCTGGCAGGTGGCGGACGTGCGTGACGTAACGCCTGCCGGGGCCATCGCCTCCGCGCCTCAGTGGTCGCCGGACGGGATGTGGATCAGCTTTGCCGGCCCGAAAGGAACCGGCATCGGAATCGTGCGTCCGGATGGTTCGGACTGGCGCTGGCTGACGCAGGAACCCCTGTCCGGCTACAAGCATACCTGGTCACCCGATGCGAGCCGGATGGCATTTCGCACACGTAAAGTGGATGCTGCGGGCCGGTCTTATGCGGTGCGGATTCTGAGTCTTACCGGTGAAGTGGAGAGTGCCCCGGAATGGGACAGAGACCTGCAGCCTCCCGTTTGGCAGCGGGGACCGGAGGGAATGCGCTGGCTCTGTCAGCGCGGACGGGAGGAGATGTCCGGGCCGTGGATGCCCTGCGCGCTCAAAACCTCTCCGCTGTCATCCGGCCCGCCTCTTTTGTTTTATCACGCGCAAAAGCTGCAGCGCCTCAAGGCTGACGGAAACCTTGATCCCCTCAGCACCGGTATGAGTTTCGACCCCCAATGGTCTCCGGATGGAACGCGGGTGGCGTTTGAGACGGAGGATCAGATTGCCGTGAGTGACGGGCTCACCGCGGCAGGCACATCGGTGCTTTGTCCAGGCCAGTGCCCGGCGTGGTCGCCGGATGGAAAGTGGATCGTTTATCAAAAAACGCAGGATCACACTCATGCGGCGGGCGACGCTTCTGTCCATACGGGAGATACACTGCCTCACCGGCACGATCAAAAAACGAATCATCAGATCGTGGAGTCGGAGCTTTGGATTGCGGCGGCGGACGGTTCCGTGCGGTTTCAACTGACCCGTACACCTGACGTGCTGGAAGTGGAGCCGCGCTGGTCGCCCGACGGCGCGATGATTGTTTGCTGCACTGAAAGGGAAGGGAAGTTGCTGGTGCTGCGTCTCACGGCGGCGGGAGGGGCCCCTTATCAGAAATCGGCGAAATGAGCATTCGGGTGATCATTCTGGCAGCAGCGGTCTTACTGGTCCCCGCGGGATGGGCAGCAGCGCAGTTTGCGGGACGGAAGATCATGATCGATGCAGGGCACGGCGGGGCTGACCCGGGGGCAGTGGGGATCGATGGCGGAGCCTATCCCAATGAGGAGGACTTTGTGCTCGATGTGGCCCAGCGGCTGAAATCGAAGCTGGAGGCGGCGGGAGCGGAGGTCATCCTGACGCGCAGCACAGATGCGGACGTGAGCCTGACATCGCGGAAGAATCTGGCGAACAATGAAGATCCCGACCTTTTTCTGAGCATTCACTGCAATTCGTTTTCCAGTGATACCGCGCACGGCACCGAGACCTTTTGGTGGACTGCGGGGAACAGCGCGGATCAGGCGCTGGCGACCGATATTCAGAACCGGATGCTGGAGGCGTATCCGCTGACGAACCGGGGCGTGAAGCAGGACAACTTTACGGTCACTACGTGCAACCCTCCGGCGTGCCTCGCGGAAATGATGTTCATTTCCAACCAAACGGAATACACTCTCATGAACACGCCGGCCACGCGTGAGAATGAGGCCACGGCCTTTTACAAGGCCTGCGCGGATTTTCTGAACATTAATCCCGACGCACCGGTCATCACCACCCCGCCGGGGACGGTGACGGTGAATCCGGGAGAGACGGCTGTCTTCAGCGCTGCGGCGACGGGCGGCTCGCTAACGTATCAGTGGCGGCGCAATGGAGTGAATCTGACGAACGGCGGTCGCTTCGCCGGCGTTACATCACCCAGTCTCAGTATCACGGGTGCCGCGATGAGCGACGCGGGATTTTATACGGTCAGGGTGACCGGCGGCGGACAGAGCGCGGATTCCGCAGAGGGGCAACTCGTGATCACCGCGACAGCTGCGGCCTCCGGGAGCGGCAGCGGATTGCGGGGAACTTTTTATGACAATAGCGACTTCACCGCGCTACGACGGGCGCGGATCGATGCGGGCATCAATTTCGCGTGGGGGACGGGATCGCCGAGTTCCACGATGCAGGCGGACACGTTCAGCGTGCGGTGGACCGGCCAGGTCGAGCCGCGCTACAGTCAGACCTGCACATTCCACGTCCGGGCTGACGACGGAGTAAGGCTTTGGGTCAATGGCCAGTTGCTCATTGACCGCTGGACGAATCAGGGGCTTGCGGAATGGAGCGGCAGCATCGCCCTCATCGCCGGGACGCGCTATGACCTGAAGATGGACTATGTGGAAAATACCGGCGATGCGACCGCGGAACTGCGATGGTCCGCGCCTTCACAGGTGAAGGAAATCGTTCCCGCCTCCCGGCTCTACCGTCCGCCGCCGGTTCTTGCGCCCCAACTGACGGCGCAGGTGGTGGAGGGTGACAGTCTTTCCCTGACGATTCCTGTGACGGGTTTTGATTCGGTGTTGTCGTCGCAGCCGTGGGCGGACTTTGAGGCGTTCGCCGATGCCACCAGCGATGCGGTGGTCTTCCGGCGGCCCTCTGTTTCCAGCACCACCTCCGCGTTTCTGAATACCGCGAAAACCATCGCCACGACGGTGAGCGCTGCGCCGCCCGCGGGGAACAGCAGCACACGCGCCCTGCGGGTGCAGTGGAGTTTTCTCCCCGGCGCTGTGAATCCGTGGCTGCGCCTTACCACCGCCGGGACGGAAAATACGGGCAATCCGGTGATCGATTTCCGAAAGCGGCTCTTCTTTGATACGTGGACGGCCCAGCCGTTGAAGACGGGGCTGGGATTACGTGAAACCGCAGCCTCCGGCGCCATCGGCAGCGATGGCGGGACTACCGGGACCATTGAGTTCGCTGGCGTTTCTTCACTGACCGGAACCACTCCGGTGCCGGTGCGTGCGGTGCCGGCCCAAACCTGGACCACGCTACAGTTCGATTTGGCGACGGAACCCGTACGTGCATTCACCGGTAATGGCATTTTGGAAAGCGCGACGGGCCTCGGAGTGCTGGAGCACCTCGCGCTGGTGCCTGCCAACGGGGCGCTGGATCACGAAGTCTTCCTCGACAATTTCGTAGTCGTTGAGTCCAATACGGTCACCTGGTCGCTCGCCGCGGGACCGGCGGGAGCCGCGATCGATCCCGCCACCGGGCGGCTTACGTGGACGCCGTCTGCGGGTCAGTTGGGCAGTATCTGGACGTTCACTGTTCGTGCGACCGACGCGGGGACGCCTCCGGTATCCGGGACACGGACCTTTACGGTGCGCGCGGTGCCGCTGCCGAAGATTCTCAATGTCACGCGAACCGGCGGGATGTTTTCCTTTTCGTGGTCGTCCGCGCCGGAGGCAATCTACCAGATAGAGTCGGCGGTGAACCCCTCCGGTCCATGGACCACGGTGACCGAGATGATGGCCGGAGGCACCGCCGCCGCCTGGTCCGGACCGGTGGCCGAGACACGGCGTTTTTACCGGGCAAGGCTGAAGCCGTAGCAGGCCGGTGAGGCGGCGAATTCCTGGATAGTTGCCGCCCTGCCAATCCGTTGTAGTCTCCCGATCACCCGTTTTTTTCCCGATTCGACCTATGAAAGTCCGCCTTTCCTCATTTCTCCGGCCAAACCTTCTTCTGACAGGCGCTGCCGCCTTTTGGGCCACGGCCCTGTACGCGGGGGCGGCATCACCGGATTTGAACGGGATTTTCCCGCGGGGCGGCCAGCGCGGCACGGATGTGGATGTGACATTCTCCGGAAACCGGTTGGCAGATGCGGAGGAGATCGTTTCCTACAATCCGGCGGGCATCAAGGCGGTGTCGTTCAAGGCGGAGAATGCGACCACTATTAAAGTGAAGCTGCATATCGAGCCGAACTGCCCGCTGGGAGAACAAATCTTCCGTGTGCGGACAAAAACGGGGCTGAGTTACGCCCGGAATTTCTTCGTGGATCAGTTCCCGTCCGTGGAGGAAAAGGAGCCGAATACCCTCCTGGAACAGGCGCAGCCCATTACCTCCGGCGTCACCATTACCGGCGTGGCGCGGAATGAAGACACGGACTACTACAAGATCGAGTGCAAGAAGGGCGAACGGCTGAGTGTGGAATGTGACGGCATCCGGCTGGGTGGTGCGTTTTGGGACCCGTACATCAATATCCTGAACAGCAAAAAATTTGAACTGGCGACTTGTGACGATTCGCCGCTGGCGATCCAGGACCCGCACGCGAGCATCATCGTGCCGGAGGATGGCACCTACTATGTGGAGGTGCGGGATTCCTCCTATGCGGGACGGGACGATGCCCACTACCGGGTCCACGTGGGCAGCTTTCCGCGTCCCACCGTGGTCTATCCGGCGGGAGGCAAAGCAGGAACGGAAGTGGCCGTGACATATCTTGGCGATGTGGGCGGACCGATTCAGCAAAAGGTGAATGTTCCCAACACGCCGGGCGAAGTGCTGCCGCTTTTTGCGCAGGCGAACAATCTCAGTGCGCCCTCGCCGAATTTCTTCCGCATTACGAATCTCGACAATTACCTGGAGGTTGAGCCTAACAACAGCCATGCGGTGGCGAAGGAAAAGCAAACCACCCCCATGGCGGCTCCGGTGGCGTTGAACGGCATTATCGAAAAGCCCGGGGATGAGGACTGGCTCAAATTTACGGCAAAGAAGGATCAGCGGTTTGATCTCATCGTGCACGCGCGGGATATCCGGTCGCCGCTCGACCCGGTGCTGGAACTGTTCAACAAGGATGGAGCGGGCCTCGGCGGCAACGATGACAACGGCGCCAATCCCGACAGCAAGATCGGCGGCTGGACCTGTCCTGCGGATGGGGAGTATTATGTTCGTGTGCGCGATCACCTGTCGCGGGGGGGCCCGGATTACATTTACCGCGTGGAGATCGCTCCCGCTGAACGGGCGTTGAACGCTTACGTCTCGCGCTATGACCGCACGGACAGTCAGATGTGGACGGCATTTTCCATCCCGCGCGGCAGCCGTCACGCCATTCAGGTGCATGTGGACCGTGCGAATACCGGAGGCGAGACCGCCTGGGAATGCCCCAACCTTCCCGCCGGTGTGAAGCTGGAATCCGAGGTCATTCCGGCCAGCGGGGGCGAACACATCATGATGCTTTCCGCCGCCGCCGATGCTCCGCTGGCGACCGGCTTGCTCAAGATGCGGCCAAAGCCCGCGTCTGCGAAAGAGGGCGACGTGCCGGGACGGTGGATGAACAACATCGAGTTCGTCCAGGGTGAGCCTAACAGCACGCCGTATGTGATTTCCCGTCAGACGGTGTTTCCGGTCGCGGTGGTGGAGCCCCTTCCGTTCACCATGGAACTGGTGCCTCCCGCGGTGCCGCTGGTGCAGAGTGGAACCATGGATTTGA